>CAZBDF010000053.1:0-15832 GCA_964490385.1 uncultured Lentimicrobiaceae bacterium
TAAAATCAAAAGTCCTTAAATAATATGCTACTGAAATAATATCCTGGATATCCGGCAAAATTTCTTTTGTGGTCCGGCTACTTTTTGCCAGACCGTTTTCGCGGTCAAAATACACATCATCTTCCATCACATAGCCACCCTCTTTGGTCCTTCTGATAAAAAGGTGAGGTAGCAGCGCTGTCTTGTCAACGTAGGATTCAAAACGATCGCGCACCTTGAAAAACAGATCAAATGCCGCGTTGGATTTACCGGTGCCGACAATATGATACACTTCTCGCTTATCGAAGCGCCGGTTTGTGTTTTTCACTTCAAGTGTGGCCGTTCCGGCATTTACCTTGCCAGTGATAAAGGAATCATAGTAAACCTTAAACTTCAACTTTTCCCCGGTTTTAAAGCTGTTGTTCTCCACGCTACGGTATTCGAATTCCTGGGAAGAAACCGAAATCGTCAGCATCAAAAATAACAAAAAAAAGATGTTGTTAACCAGGGTTGTCATATTTTGCGAGGGTTCAAGGTCTTTGTAAAACCATTTTGAGCTCATCAAAACAATAATTACAAAAACAACGCCGTGAGTCGCTTTTCAGAGCAAGCAATAATTGCCCATGAAAAAATTTATAAGAAAATAAACTATAAATCTACCGGAAAATTGCTTTGCTATCCTACAACGATATTGATGATCTTTTTGGGTACGATGATTATTTTTCTGATCTTTTTACCCTCAATCCATTTTTGGGCAGTCTCAGAACCAAGCACCTGCTTTTCGATCTCCTCCTTTGGGGTGTCAAGTGGAAACTCCATCTTGAACCTTAATTTTCCGTTGAATGAAACCGGATATTCAAAAGTGCTCTCAACCAGGTATTCCTCGTTAAACTCAGGGAAACTTGCAAAAGTTACACTTTCGTTACTGCCCAGCCTTTGCCACAGCTCCTCAGCAATATGAGGCGCATAGGATGAAATCAGAACTACAAGGTCGCTCAGGATTGCACGCTTATTACATTTCAGCTCATGCAGGTTGTTTACACAAATCATAAAGTTACTCACCCCTGTATTGAAGGAGAACTTTTCGATGTCGTCCTTGATTTTCTTGATGGTCCCGTGCATCACCTTCAATTCATCGCGGTTAGGCTCATCATCCGAAATGTTAAAGTTACCACTCTCGTCAAAGAACAATCTCCAGAATTTTTTCATGAAGCGCGACACACCTTCAATTCCATTGGTATCCCAGGGTTTGTGATGCTCCAGCGGCCCCAGGAACATTTCGTACAACCTGAAGGTATCCGCACCATATTTTTCAATCAATTCATCCGGGTTCTGGACGTTGTACAATGATTTCGACATTTTTTCAACTTCCCAGCCACAAACATAATTTCCATCTTCAAGCTCAAACTCAGCATCAGCAAGTTCGGGACGCCACAGCCTGAAAGCGTCAACATCAAGTATATCATTTTCCACAATGTTGATGTCCACATGAATTGGTGTAACATTATGGCCATCCAATAATCCTTTTGAAATAAAAGTGTTAGTGCCATTTTTCCGGTAAACAATGCTCGACCTTCCCTGGATTTTCCCCTGGTTTATCATTTTCTTAAAGGGCTCATCTTTGCAAGTCATGCCCAGGTCGTAAAGAAACTTATTCCAAAACCTGGAATAGATGAGGTGACCTGTGGCATGTTCATCACCACCAAGGTAAAGATCAACATTTTGCCAGTATTCGTTGGCTTCTTTCGAGAAATATTCTTTGTCGTTGTTTGGATCCATGTACCGCAGGTAATAGGCACTGGAACCCGCAAATCCGGGCATGGTGTTGGTTTCGATGGGATAGCCCTCTTTGGTATGCCAATCCTTCGCCCTGGCCAATGGTGGTTCGCCAGATTCGGTAGGCAAATATTTGTCAACCTGCGGCAATTCTATCGGAAGTTCACTTTCATCAAAAACATAAGGCATTCCATCTTTATAATAAACCGGGAATGGCTCGCCCCAGTATCGCTGACGGCTGAAAATAGCATCCCTCAACCTGAAATTAACCTGCCCCATGCCAATGCTTTCTTTCTCGATATAGTCGATAATGGTACTTGTAGCTTCCTTTACTTCAAGTCCTGATATCACACCTGAGTTGATCATCACACCGTCTTTGGCGTCGTACGATTCCATCCATTCGTGAGGGTGCGTCAATGTTTCACCCTCTCGTTTCACCACTTGCATAATGGGGAGCAGGAAGTGTTTTGCAAAGGCAAAGTCCCTGCTATCGTGGGCCGGCACCGCCATAATCGCTCCGGTTCCGTAACCGGCCAAAACATAATCTGCCACATAAATCTTAAGGCGTTCGCCATTAAGTGGATTGATGGCATAAGAGCCTGTAAAGGCCCCTGAAACTTTTTTTACTTCTGTCATGCGCTCACGTTCCGAGCGATTTTTTGATTTCTCGATATATTCGCGGACAGGCCCACGGTTTTGAGGTGTTGTGATTTCAAGTGCCATCTCATTTTCGGGAGCCAATACCATGAAAGTGGCTCCATAAAGTGTATCAGGACGGGTAGTAAAAACTTCTATCACTTCCTCATGGTCTTCAACTTTAAAAACTACCGATGCCCCTTCGGAGCGGCCAATCCAGTTGCGCTGCATATCTTTTACCGATTCCGACCAGTCAACTTTGTCGAGGCCTTGCAATAAACGGTCAGCGTAGGCAGAAATCCTTAGCGACCACTGCTTCATCAGTTTGCGTTCAACCGGATGTCCGCCACGCACCGAAAAACCTTCGCTCACCTCATCATTGGCCAATACGGTTCCCAGTTCGGGGCACCAATTCACCATGGTGTCCGACAGGTAAGCCAGCCTGTAACTCATCAGCACTTCCTGCTGCTCATTTACCGACATTGCTTTCCATTGTTCGGAGCTAAAGGCTTCGATTTCTGTGCAGGCAGCATCGATGCCATTGTTTCCTGAAAGCTCAAAATGATTTACTAATTCTTCAATCGGCAGCGCTTTATCAGTTTTATTATCATACCAATACTTGAAAAGCTGGATAAAGGTCCATTGTGTCCATTTGTAATATTTGGGGTCGCAGGTTTTTACTTCGCGGTCCCAATCGTAGGAAAACCCGATTTTATCCATCTGCTCACGGTAGCGCAGGATGTTCTTGTTAGTGGTTACTTCAGGATGTGTGCCGGTTTGAATGGCGTATTGCTCGGCAGGTAAACCAAAAGCATCGTAACCCATGGGATGCAATACATTGAAACCCTGCAATTTTTTGTACCTGGCGTAAATATCAGAAGCAATATAGCCCAAGGGATGGCCAACATGCAAGCCGGCACCCGAAGGATAGGGAAACATATCGAGTACGTAATATTTCGGTTTGTCAGAATGATTGTATGCTTTAAAAGTTTTGTGCTCAAACCAGTAATCCTGCCATTTCTTCTCCAGTTCCTGAAAGTTGTAATCCATCTTGAAATATTTATTTTAATTTATTTAGCTGTTTATGTAGTAAAACGGTAAGTCTTTATCAAATGGCTAAATGATGAAATTACCTCATAATTCACCCAAATTTTTTGACCGCCAAAAAAAGTTCGGTTTTTGAGTGCGCGAAATTAGGAAAACTATCCCAAAATTCAGCCTGATTGATAATATTTGCTTTGGCTTAAAGGTTATCTCCTGAACAATATTTTTACTTTTGCAAAAAATTCCAAAGTTATGCGCGTTGTTTTTTACCTTTTCCTACTTGCCTTTTTGTTTGTTTCGTGTGATGGAAATCAGCTGAAGCATACATCTGCTGAGGCAGATAATCATACTGATGAAATAAGCCCCACCACCAATTCTGATACTTTGTTTACTACTGACGATGAGATTCTTTTAGATACTTCCGTTCCTGAAGAAACAAGCAATGAAATGTTGGATCAGGAAATAGAAACACAAGAAGGGTTTGTTCCAAAGCTGGGTGCACAGGAAGGCAAAGATAAATTCAAAAACACCGTTGAATTCCACTATAAAAGAGGTTTGGTGCTTTTTAAACTCAACAATTATGTTGACGGGGTAAAGGAATTTGATACTGCTATCGCGATGGATCCGGACAGGACTAACTCCTATATAAATCGAGGAAAAGGACTGATGGAACTCAATCGCTGGGATGCCGCACGGACGGATTTTGAAAAAGCAGTTAACCTTAACAGCAGGGACACAACAAGCTATCAGTTACTTGCCATGGCGCAATACCAGCTTGGCAATTACCAGGAAGCTGTTGAAGCTAATACTGAATTGATCATTTTAGCCCCACGAAATGCCAATGGGTATTGCAACCGTGGAATTTCCTACGGCGTGTTGAAAGAATTTGATAAAGCCATCACCGATTTTAACCAGGCTATTGCCATCAATCCCAAATATGCCGAAGCATTTTTTAACCGTGGGCTAGCCTACTACTTTACCGGCGATAAAAAAACTGCCTGCGAAGACTGGGAATTGGCAAAGTTTTATGGCCATCAAAAAGCTGTGGGAACGATTGACAATTATTGTGAGTAGCAGATTTAGGTAAAAGGGACATAGGGGAAATAAGGTTTATAGGGGGAATACTGAAATCAATCTTGTGAGTTACTTTTTTTCAACGCTTATTCACCTTGCTAACTTCAAAACGAATCTCGTAATCATCATCCAATTTTTCTACACAGATGAAATGTCGATAATAATTCAGTCTTTTGCAAGCCCCAAACTGATATACAACAGCTTCAATTAGATATCTTTTGTTTCCTATGTCTTTAATTACCCTGAATCCTACTTCTGGACGTTTACATCCACCAACAGATCCTACGACTCCGATCACAGAGTAGCGTTTAAAATCAATACTGGGCCTGATACAATTGGTTAGCTGATAAAACTCAGCGTCATTCCGGATAATAAATTTGGATGAATCTCTTATTGTTGAACATTTCAATTCAATATCAAAAAATGAAAGCTCTATACTTTGGGCAGATAACCCGCATGTTAATGCGGTGAATAAAATACTTATGGATAACAGTTTTTTTATCATTTCAAGAATAGCTTCAAGAAAAACGAATCTTGTAATTCTACGCAAATATCATTCCTATCACAGAAGGAGTGTACACAGCAAATTACCTATTCATTCTTAGTTTGGAACACTGATGACACAGATTACGCGGATAATCACTGATCTGATATGGCAAAAACTACATTGTGTAGGCAACAAAACTCATCATTTGTCAGGTCTTTGATAAGAAGATGTCAAAGACAAGGCTTTCGAAGTTTTGAAAACAGTCATCCCGTACGTACGGGATGACTGTTTTCAAAACGAGAGTAACGCAGTATTTAGCATTTTCTTACAAAGACTACATATGTCCAAGCATCTTAGATGGATCAATCCACTCATCAAATTGTTCGGCAGTAACAAACCCAAGTTCAAGCGCTGATTCGCGCAGTGTCAGGTTTTCTTGGTGTGCTTTCTTTGCAATCTTTGCGGCCTTTTCGTAACCGATGTGCGTATTTAGTGCTGTAACGAGCATCAACGAATTATCAAGATTATTCTTAATGTTTTCCGCTTGTGGCTCGATGCCGATGGCACATTTATCATTAAACGAAACACAAGCATCACCAAGCAGCCTTGCAGATTGCAAGAGATTTGCAACCATTACCGGTTTAAACACATTCAATTGAAAATGGCCATGTGTTCCCGAAACTGAAATTGCAACATCGTTGCCAAGCACCTGGGCACAAACCATACTGAGTGCTTCGTTTTGTGTAGGATTGACCTTACCGGGCATAATTGAAGAGCCGGGCTCGTTGGCCGGAAGCGCAATCTCGCTATACCCACAACGTGGCCCCGAGGCCAAAAGACGGGTATTATTAGCAATGTGCATCAAACTTACAGCAAGTGTTTTCAAGGCTCCCGAAGTTTCAACCATAGCATCGTGTGCTGATAATGCTTCAAATTTATTGGGTGCAGTAACAAATGGGTTGCCGCTGGTCTCAGCAATTTTTTCGGCAACCAGTTCCGAATAACCTAAGGGTGTATTTAATCCAGTGCCAACAGCAGTTCCGCCGAGTGCAAGTTCCGAGAGGTGCGGCAAGGTTGCTTTTAAGGCTTTCAGCCCATGGTTGAGTTGAGCAACATATCCCGAAAATTCATTGCCCAAAGTCAATGGTGTAGCATCCATCAGGTGGGTACGACCGGTTTTTACCACGCTTTTAAAATCCTCAGCTTTTGCTGCCAGGGTATCCCTGAGTTTCTCGACACCCGGAATAGTAGTTTCGACAATCATTTTATAGGAAGCGATACTCATCGCGGTTGGGAAAGTATCATTGGATGACTGGGATTTGTTGACATCATCGTTGGGATGGATGAATTTTTCGTTGTCGCCGAGGCTGCCACCATTGATTACGTGCGCGCGGTTGGCCACTACTTCGTTCATATTCATATTCGACTGTGTACCGGAACCTGTTTGCCAGATGACCAATGGAAAATTGTCGTTCAATTTACCGGCAATTACTTCGTCGCAAGCCAGCACAATAAGTTTGCATTTTTCTTCGGGCAAAACACCCAATTCAAAATTGGCAAGGGCCGCTGATTTTTTAAGCACACCAAAGGCACTGATGATTTCCCTGGGCATTGAGCCAGGATCCCCAATTTTAAAATTTTCTTTCGAACGTTGTGTTTGAGCTCCCCAATACTTGTCGGCAGGAACTTCAACGTTTCCCATGGTGTCGTGTTCAATTCTTGTTTTCATCTTTTGATTATGGTTTTAATTAAAAATTATTTTTGGTTTATTGCTGTTGAGACAAGGCATGCGCACTAATGATTTTTATATTTTGGTTTTCTATAGTTGAGACAAGGCATGCCTTGTCTCTGCAACTATTTTTCATCACCTTCAACCCAATCTCCTAAACCCATGGCCCAAGCTATCTTCTTCGGGATATCCGTATTGTCATAATACCCGTTAAAAATCTCCTGCCCAGCACCAATGGCATAAACCGGAACAGGCATTGCTGTGTGCGAGTGAGAGTTCCAGCCAACACCGGCACGGCTGTTCAAAATTTCGATTGCAATTTTCGCCATTGGATGATAACCGCCATATTCCATGGCCACCAGAACACTATTATTGAAAGCTTGCTCAAACCTTTCTAATTCTTGGTCTGATAAGGAAATTCCATTTTCCCCGCCAATTCCAAAGTATTCATCAATTAAAGTCATCGCATACTTGAATGTTGGATTCTCGTCCGACCTTTTTCCTAACAATGAGTCGGCAATTGTTGAAAATTTCTCTGCAGATACTATTTGTCCACCGAGGATTTTAAAGTCAGAACCATAACTCATTTCTTTCGATCCCAGCGAAAGACCTCCGGTTTCATGATCGGCAGTAACCACAATCAAAGTTTCATCGGGATGCAGGTGGTAGAAGTCGAGTGCTTTTTCTACCGACATTGACAAAGAGATCACATTGTGTATCACAACGGCACCGTCGTTGCCATGCGAGGCCCAGTCAATTTTTCCTTCTTCGCACATGATGAAAAATCCTTTTTCATTATCAAGTAATTCAATTGCTTTTTCCACAAAATCTTCCAATGGGATATCTTCTTCTGTCTGATCGATAGCATAAGGAAGTTCTCCTGATGACCACAATCGTGAACCTGTTGCGATTACTTTTCCGGATCCCGGTGCCAGGTTTTCGAAACCTTTGATTGTACTTGAAATTGCATAATCGAATTGAGGTGCGAATTCGAAAACCGAAGTGCTCAGGCTATCATTTTTATATGGATCGGCAAATCCGCCGCCGCCAAAAAACTCGAAACCACTTCCGGGCAACTCCATACTGATTTCATAATACAAGCTCCGCGATGGTTGATGGGCATAGAATGAAGCTGGCGTGGCATGGTCGAGGCTTACACTCGAAATGATGCCTACTTTAAAACCATTATCGTGTGCTTCTTCGGCTATAGTTTTCAATGGCTTCGTTCTGTCACCATTCATGCTAATGGTATTGATGGTAGTTTTTTGTCCGCAAGCAAGGGCCGTTCCAGCAGCAGCAGAACCTGTAATCAGCCGGTTTTCGGCATAAGTGCTTGCATATCCAGTTGCCGGAAAATCCGTAAAACTAAGTTTTTCAAAACCAATTTTATCTTCTGATGCAGCAAGGTAAGCTTCAGTGAGGGCAACATGGGCTGGCCCCATCCCATCGCCAATAAAATAAAAAACATATTTGGCTTGTTGGGCATCAATCCTGAAGATACTCAGAAAGATAAAAATAGTTAGGAGAAGAATTTTTTTTGACTGTAACAAATGTAGATTCATAAAACTGGTTTTTTATTTTGATCAAGTAGTGTTTGCTTTTATTGTTTGAATTTCCCAAATTAGAATTAATGATGAGTATTACGAACCATTAACGCCTTTTATTTTCTTTTGTGTGGGTGATTCCAATTTTTTAACGCTTTTTTCATCTTCATTTTGAATTTTCCCGAAGTCATGTTCTTGAATTTCCTGTTTTCGGGTTTGAACTGCAAAGTAAGTTTGTCCAAGTGCAACTACTTCTTTTGAAGGGTCGGCATTTTGAACAATAAGGTAACAGGCGTACCTCGAAAGGTAAATATCTCCAATGTCCCTTTTGGCTCCTGAACCAATTGTAACCAATTTCTCCACCCGGGGAAAATGGTCTTCAGGCAAAGATAATTTGAATTGTGAAAACACAAGCATGCAACTTTTCAACAAAGTCGCAAATTCAACTTAATTTTGCAGCCATAAATTTTTAAAATGACAGCACAAGATATAGAAATAATGGCCCCGGTAGGTTCGTACGAATCCTTGCATGCAGCAATACAGGGCGGGGCAAACTCAGTTTATTTTGGAATTGGAAAATTAAACATGCGCTCGCGTTCTTCCAAAAACTTTACACTTGATGATTTGGCGGAGATTTCAAAAGTTTGCCACGATCATAGCATTCGCACCTACATTACGCTTAATACAATTATTTACGATGGCGAATTGGAGGAGATGAAACGGATTGTTGATGCCGCCAAGGCCAACAATATTTCGGCCATCATTGCCTCCGACCTTTCGGTGATACAATACACACGTTCGCAGGGTGTTGAGGTACACATGTCAACCCAGGTCAATATCACCAATATCGAAGCAGTAAAATTTTGGGCTCATTTTGCAGATGTGATGGTTACTGCACGTGAACTAACTTTAAAACAGGTAGCCGACATCACCCGGCAAATCGAAGAAGAACAAATCAAAGGACCATCAGGTGAGCTGGTGCAGATTGAGATTTTTGTGCACGGTGCTTTGTGTATGGCGGTTTCGGGCAAATGCTATTTAAGTTTGGATAATATGAATTCATCAGCCAACAGGGGAGCTTGCCTGCAACAATGCCGCCGGGGCTACAAAGTCACCGACCTGGATGGTGAACATGAACTGGAAATTGACAACCAATACATCATGTCGCCTAAGGATTTGAAGACTGTCGATTTTTTGGATAAAATACTCAAGGCCGGAGTCCGTGTGTTGAAAATTGAGGGCCGTGGCCGGTCGGCAGATTATGTCAAGCTGGTGAGCCGTGTTTACCGTGAAGCTGCCGATGCCTGTTTTAACGGAACCTACAGCCAGGAAAACATCGATAGATGGAACACAGAACTTGCCACGGTTTATAACCGCGGTTTTTGGGATGGATACTACCAGGGAAGAAAGATGGGCGAATGGACAGAAAAATATGGTTCGATGGCCACCAAACGAAAAGAATACATCGGCAAGGTGACCAATTATTTTTCAAAAATAGGCGTTGCCGAAATTAAGTTGGAAACCAAGGAATTAAATGTGGGAGATGAAATTCAGATCAACGGCCCAACAACCGGGGTTTATGAAGCTGTGATTGACGAAATCAGGGTGGATGAAAAAAGTGTACAGAAAACCGTCAAAGGTGATCTTTGCTCGATGAAAACTACAGAACTCGTCCGCAGGATGGATAAAGTATTTCGGGTGTTTGAAGCGGAGGAGGAGTTTTAGAAGACAGTGAACTGTGAATTGTGAACAGTGATTAGTGTACAGTAACAAATAAGAAATTATACAATTATCTTTCTTCCCATTGAATAGTACTTTTTCGTTTTCAAACGTTTTTATGTCCTCCTTCGTCCATCCATACGGACGCCCTGTGGTCGTACGGATTCCTTTCAGTCATCGGACGATGGAAAGTTTTTTCCAGATTAACTTTCCAACGTCCATTAGGACTTGGAAACGTCAAACAAAATGACCACAAATAACAATCAATAACCATAAATGACGCACGAAGTGCTAATGTCGGCAAAGCCAAATGACCATCAATGACAATAAACGACTTCTTGCACAGACAAACAATAAACTCAATAAGCACGTTCTTATGCAAAATCTCCTCTTCAACCTCCATACCCATTGTCACTATTGCGACGGATCGTCCCCTCCCGAGGAATATGTAAAGGAAGCCATCCGGCAAGGATTTCATACCCTGGGCTTTTCGAGCCATGCACCGGTACCTTTCGAGAATAAATTTGCTATTCAAAGCGAAAGCAAACTCATTGAATATGCCAATGAGATAAGGTCACTAAAACAGAAATATAAAAATGAGCTGAACATTTTTCTTGCTTCCGAAATAGATTTCATTCCCGGCATTACTTCCGAATTCGATTATCTAAATCAATTGGCCGAACTGGATTATGCGATTGGTGGGGTTCATCTGCTCAAACACCCCGAGAAAGATACACTCTGGTTTATCGATGGCCCAAAACAAGAAATTTATGATGAAGGCCTGAAAAATATCTTCGACGGTGACATCCATCTTGCCATTAAAACCTACTGGAGGCAGATCAGGGAAATGATCAATACCCAAAGTTTCGATATCGTGGCCCACCTCGATAAAATCAAAATGCACAACCGCAACCGTTATTTTACCGAAAATGAATCATGGTATCAACAAGAACTTTTGGAAACACTTGAATTAATCGCCGAAAAGAAAATCATTGTTGAAGTAAACACAAGAGGAATCTATAAAGGCCGTTCTGACGAATTATTCCCGGGTGTTGATGCACTAAAGAAAATCCTCGACCTTAGCATTCCCATCACCCTAAACTCAGATGCCCATAAACCCGAAGACCTGTCGAAATACTTTCCTGAGGCGCGAAATATTCTGAAAAAAATAGGATTTAAAAAGTTACGGATATTTACTGAAAATGGGTGGGATGAAAGCAATGTTTGAATGTTGAGCGAAGCGAAATCCCGCCATTGCGGGGCGACAATGATAAAATGATTGAATGATAGAATGGGGAAATGATAGAATGATAAAATGCGTGAATGTTGGAAATCTGGAATCAGTTACTTCCCCTATCAACCCTATGCACACTATAAACCTTATGTACCCTACTCCCCCTATAAACCTTATGTCCCTTATACCCCCTCTTTTCCCTGTTCCTAACTAATCCAACTTTGGGAAATTAATCCTATCCTTAATTACAAAAGCATTTGGGTAATCGGGCAAAACCTCTTGTAGGTAACCTTCGGCATCCAGCTTAGTCCTAAAATCGCCAACACGCACTTTGTAGTAAGGTTCGCTGAAAGAAACGTAAGCTGTATCGCTTGGGTAGAGTAACTGGAACTTTTCCACCACATTATTGGCACGATTGAGAGAATTATTCCCTGCATCAAAAAAAATCTGCACACGGTATCCGTCCATACCATTTTGCTGCATGTTGTATTCGATGTGTTTTTTCAACACAGAATCCACCCTGCTGTCCTGGTAAACTTTAACCTGTCCCACGGGGTTTTGGTCAGCGTTAACCTGCTGATCTGTATTTTGAGTAGCAATTTCCTGTGCAAAGGAAAAAGGGGTAATTAGCAGAAAATAAAACAAAAGTCCAAAAAAGATAATCCTCATGCAATGATCAATTAAAAATTCAATAATTCGTTGGCCTTATCGGCATCATTATCCTGCACACACAACACGGGGATGTGCGAATGATTTACGATTTGCTGGGCACAGGGACCAAGCAATCCAACATTTTTATTTTCCTTCTGCTCAGTAGTAATCGCAATCAAATCAGCATCAATACTTGTGGCATAGTCGATGGTGGCCTTGGTCACGTTTTGTGTCTGAATAGTTTCAACATTGTACCTAACGTTTTCTTCGTCAAAGTACTTTTTAGCCTTGTCGGCATAATTTTCCACACGCTTGTGCATGGTTGTCAAGGAAGTGGTAAATATGATAAGGATATGCACTTCGGCATCAAATACTTTCGCCATTTTAGCAGCACACGGAACTTTTATCAACGTTTGCTTCGCACTGTCTATTGGCAAAATGATATGATGAAAATCATCCTTAATCTCAAAACCATTCCTAACAGTAATCACCGGGCAACAAGAATTTCCCACAATCCGATTGGCATTGCTTCCTATCCAATACTCTTCAAACCCCGCAACACCATGCGATCCGGTTACAATAAGCTCTGCCTTTTTACTTCTGGCAATTGCAACCACTTCGTGGTAAATTTTCCCTTTGCGCAACTTATAACTCAATTTCCCGCCGGTGAGCATCGGCTGGTATTTTTCGGTGATTTCGTTAAAGCGCTTGATCACCTCGCCACGATAACTTTCCGTTTGCCCCGAATAAACCGACTCGGGCGATGCCGTTTTATCAACCCAAATCATCAAAATATCCGATTTCACCTTATTGGCAATACTGATGGCGTACTTAAGGGCATGCAACGAACCACTGGAAAAATCAACTGCAACAACTATATTTTTCATAATCACTATGATTGGTAAGTTAAGAATTGACTGAAAGTATGTGCTTAAAAAACAAGGTGTAAAAATAGAGAATATTTTTGAAATACCTTGATTTTCATTTTTTTGGGCGGGCAGACGGGCTTTCCGTTTGTAGTTGTTTCGTGCCGGCTGTTTTTTTGTAAGCAGCCAATTGGCTTCCTCTGTCAGCCATAGCCTGCCAACAAAAAAATCTGCCGCCCCATCACCAAGCTACCACTTCAATCCCTGCCGCATCCTTCGCCCGTCACATTTTTGGTAATTCTACTTTTTACAATTGGCATCATCACCATCCGTGCTTTTCAGCGAAAATCAGCGTCCAAAAAATTGTTTGTTTGTTCCTGCTAGAAAAGAAATCCGCATCGCCTTTCATTTTTCATTTCCAATGCCCGAAAATCAAATTTACTAACTTTGTTGCAAATTCAAAAAAAGCATGAACGAGAATTTAGATGCAACAGGCGAACAACTAAGCAATGGCGAAAAGGAAATCGAACAAGTGCTCAGGCCAACCCATTTTGATACTTTTGCAGGGCAGGGCAAGGTTGTCGAAAACCTGAAAATATTTGTTGAAGCTGCCAAGCAGCGTGGCGAAGCACTGGACCACACCCTGCTGCACGGACCTCCGGGTTTGGGAAAAACCACACTTTCGCATATCATCTCCAACGAGCTGATGGTAGGCATTAAAATTTCGTCGGGTCCGGTGCTCGATAAGCCTGGCGACCTCGCAGGCTTGCTCACCAACCTCGAGCCCAACGATGTATTGTTCATCGACGAAATCCACCGCCTTAGCCCCGTTATCGAAGAGTACCTTTACTCGGCCATGGAAGATTACAAAATCGACATCATGATCGAGACCGGGCCCAATGCCCGTAGCGTGCAAATCACCCTCAATCCATTTACATTGATTGGCGCCACCACACGTTCGGGTTTGCTAACTGCCCCGCTTCGCTCAAGGTTTGGTATCAACTCCAGGCTCTCCTATTATGATGGCGAAATACTAAAGAAAATTATTATCCGTTCAGCGGGAATATTGAAAGTAAAAATAGGTGATGATGCCGCCATGGAAATTGCACGCCGAAGCCGTGGAACACCCAGGATTGCCAACCTATTATTGCGACGTGTAAGAGATTTTGCCCAGATAAAAGGCGATGGAAATATCGACCTTAAAATTTCAAAATATGCCCTCGAAGCGCTCAATGTGGATAAACATGGCTTTGATGAAATGGACAACAAAATCCTTTCGGTCATAATCGAAAAGTTTGGCGGCGGCCCGGTGGGGCTTTCCACCATTGCCACTGCCGTTGCCGAAGACCCGGGAACCATCGAGGAAGTTTACGAACCCTTCCTCATCCAGGAAGGCTACCTGATGCGCACTCCCCGCGGCCGCGAAGCCACCGAAATTGCATACCGACATTTGGGGAAGGTGAAACATCCGGATCAGGGGAAGTTGTTTTAGGGGAAGCAGGTGGTTTGGGGGATTCTACCGACAAATTGTAGTTCAAACATCCAAAATAAAATTTTAATAAAATGCTATAATAGACATGCCTGAAAGTCAAAATATAGAATGGAAAGAAAGGTGGAGGGATGAGTTCCTGAAATGGATTTGCGGGTTTGAAAAAGAAGCATTCATCCCGCCCTCACAATCCAATCCTTGCAAGCGCATTCTTCAAAGGTGGATTGATTGAAGCATGGGGCCGTGGGACAATTAAAATTATCAATGAGTGTAAAAAGGCCGGACTACCTGAACCAATTATTGAATATACTTCTGGTGGGATTAGTGTTACAATAATAAAGAGTACTAATGATTCAGTTAAAGACATTAAACCAGAGCTAAACGACAGACAGTTAAATGCAATTAAATATACTGAGCAGTACGGAAAAATAATTAATAAAGAATATCAAGGCATAAATAATATTTCAAGGGAAATGGCGACCATTGATTTAAGGAAATTAGTTCAGTTAAAGATTTTTGTCCCTTCTGGAATTAAAGGAGCTGGGGCTTCTTATACTTTAGTTTAATTGCGTAATAATTGCGTAAATCAATTGTCCGATAAATGTCCAAATTAATTGACCAACATAAAAAAGAGAACGGGAACTATAGATTGATTGGCTCAAAAATGATTCATTAAAAACATATTTCAAAAATGAAAAAAACTTCCATCCTACTCATCATTATTTTAGTTTCCCTTCAAGTTTTTGCCCAGCAATCGAAGCAGGAAAAGCAAATCGATCAATTCATCACCAACTGGCACGATGCTGCAAGCCGGGCCGACAGTGAAGCTTATTTTGGGGCTATTGATGAGAACGGTATTTATATTGGCACTGATAAAACTGAACGTTGGACAAAGCAGGAATTTTACGATTGGTCACGTAAGTATTTCGAAGCTGGCAAAGCCTGGAGTTTTGTTGGGAAAGACCGTCACATTTATTTCTCGGAAAATGGAAAAACGGCCTGGTTTGATGAAGTAGTGGATAACGGAACCACCGAATGGCAGGGATCAGGCGTGCTGGTCAAGAAGAAAGGCGGATGGAAAATTATGCAGTATGTGTTATCGGTTCCTGTCCCAAATGAAATTTACAAGGAAGTGTTGAGGTTGATACAAAAGCATGAAACTGGCATTGAATAGAAGCTGTAAAATATGAAACTAATTTACTATGCAACGAAGATCCAAACACATTACTCCAATACTCCATCAATCCAATAAATAAAGCTTTTAATAATCTAATAATTACCATCTCATGCCCTTTTTCGAAGTAGGAATATACCATACCAAATCAGTTGAAAACGTTGGCACTTTATGGCGTACAGCTTATCAACTTGGAGCCGCCGGGTTATTTACCATTGGTGCCCGCTACAAACATCATCCATCCGATCCCTTCAAAACCATGCGGCATATCCCGCTCAGGAATTTTCAGACTTTAGAGCAGTTTTTGGAACACCGGCCGGTAAATTCAATTTTGGTTGGGATAGAAGAAGGTGGTACACCACTATCTGATTTTGATCATCCGCCACAGGCCATTTATTTGCTGGGTGCCGAAGATTATGGGCTGCCCGGC
>CAZBDF010000054.1:0-13973 GCA_964490385.1 uncultured Lentimicrobiaceae bacterium
CGGACTATCTTTAGTCTTCAGGTTCTGCCTATTCATTTAAAGCTGCCAACAAACCTGTAAACGTATAAGCGGAAAATTACGGACAAACCTGCAACCTGCAACCTGCAACCTGTAACCTGCAACCTGTAACCTGTAACCTGTAACCTGAACCTTGTAACCTGCAACTTGAAACCTACTTCCTTCCCCTACCCTATCAAACCTCTTCCGGTTTTCAACAGCTTCTTTTGCTTCGTCAGGTCAGATATCATTTTATCGAGGATGCCATTGATAAAAACACGGCTTTTGGGAGTGCTGTAATATTTCGATAGTTCGATGTATTCGTTGAGGGTAACCTTAACGGGGATGGATGGGAACTCGAGAAACTCGGTGAGTGCCATCTTTATCAGGAGGATATCCATAGCTGCAATGCGGTCGATTTCCCAATTGCTGGTTTTTTCGGAAATAAGCAATTCGGATTCTTCACTTTTTAGGATGGTCTTGCGGTACAACTTGATGAGAAATTTCTTGTCCTCGTCAGCATCAAGTTTTCCATCCAAGTTATAAAGTGATGGCAGGGTTTGAAACTCATCATAAAACTCCTTATAAGCTTTGATAATCTTAAACACAAGGGCATTTGCGGTGTCGATATCGTCGGCCCAGTAAATGTCTTTTTCCTCGTAAAAGGTAGTCAATGATGGATAGTAGGAAGTAAAATCTTTAAATACCTTCAGGATAAACGCCTTGTCTTCGTTATAGCTGTCAGCACCGGAATTCATGTAATTCTTATAGGCATCCGACCCAGTAATCTCGACATACTTTTTACGGATAATCTCAGCCTCATCCTTCCAGTTAATCCGGTAAGCGTTCACTTTCCTGATGTAATCCCTGTTATCGGAAAGTTGCTTTAGAAACCTGTTTTCAATAAATTTTGTATTGGGGTTTAGTTCGGCCTCGGTGGGATAAAACTTCTTTTTACCATCTTCAATCCTTACTTCAGCAAGCTTTGCTATGGCCTGGATGAAAGATAACTGGTAAGTGATCAGTTCGTAAATCTTTTCGATACTTCGGAGCATATTTCTTTCACCAACAGCAATGTCATTGCTATTCGAAACAAAGTATGCATAAAGCGCTTGTAATGCCTTAATCCTTAAATGCCTTCTGCTAAGCATAATGTATATGAACAATTGTTTGGGTCAATGATTTTTATTTGCCGGCAAAAGTATGACTTTTTAGGTTAGGGAAGGAATAAATGAGAGAATGATTAAATGATTAAATGTTGATCGAAGCGAAATCCTGCCTTTGCGGGGCGACAATGCTTCAATGTGAGAATGCGAGAATGAAAAGGTGGAAAATCAATCCTGAAACTTCAAACTCTGAACTAAAAATCTACAAATCCTTCTTTTGCAGGTACAAATAAAGAATGCCGCTGAAGATGATAGCATACATCAAACAAATACCTACATCCCCAATGGAGATTGCAGTCTGGAAGTCCATGTCAAATTCAGGGGTTTTTACCTGCATCAGTGAAGTATTGGGCGACCAGATCACATTGTTCATGGCATTCATTGGGAGGTATTTGCCAAACTGGTCCGGCAAATAATGACCAACTATAGGCTCGACGATAAGATAAAGCAGCAGGATAATAACCGAGAACCCGGTTTTACGAATTAGTGTACCTATCAGCAGGGCAAAGGTGAGGTATGTAAAAACCTCAAGCAGGTAAGCCAACAGGTATTGCAGTTTCCCGCTGATAGCAGTAAGAGTTATTACCGGTGAATTGGTTATTCCCAGGTAAAATCCCGAAATAAATAAAACAAGCGTTGACATCAAAGCCAGCAGAAAAACCACCTGCAATTTAGCAACCAGGAACTCGGTGCGGCTCATCCCGCTCAAAATATTAGTCCTTATGGTGAGGTAAGTAAATTCGTTGGAAATGAATATCACGACAATGATGGCCAGGATAATTTTAATAAATCCCCGCATACTTGCCACGTAGGCAATATTTTGCCAAATATCGGGGAAATTAAATGCCAGGGATTTAAAAGCTTTGATGGCTTCATTTTCGCCAGCTTGAGCTGCAATATAGTCGAGGATGGCAGGCAAGCCAAAAATAATCGAGAACAGAATAAACAGATAAAGTCCGATCATCACCCAAAAGGCGCGGTAAGATTTCAGTTTCCCCCATTCTATTTGTAATAATCTTATCACTTTGCCTCCTGTAATAGTTCCAAAAATTGTTGCTCCAAAGTTTGCTTGCGCAAGGAAAGATGCGAAAGAACAATCCCTTTTGCCACCAAAAATTCGTTGATATCTGTTGTGTTAACACCTTCATCCACATGTGCAACTATCAGTTCACCTTCTTTACGCAGATTACTGATGCCAGCAAAATCTTTTACGGCAATGGAGAGTATCTCCAAGTTCGCCGAAGCAAGTTCCACCGTATCCGAAACCGAAAGCACCTCACCAACAGATCCTGAAAACAGTTTTTTTCCTTGTCGTAAAACGGCCACATGTGTACACATTTTCTGTACCTCATCCAAAAGATGGCTGGCCAAAATAATCGTCATACCTTCGTTGGCTATCCGGATAACGATATTGCGGATTTCGGCAATACCTTGCGGATCGAGGCCGTTGGTTGGCTCATCCAAAATCAGAACTTCAGGGTTACCAATCAATGCCGATGCAATGGCCAGCCGCTGTTTCATCCCAAGCGAATAGGTCTTAAACTTATCATCTTTGCGCTTGTATAGATCCACCAATTTAAGCACCTCATCTAAATCATCAAATGACTTTTCTTTGATGCGGGCAATGATTTTTAAGTTTTGTTCTGCTGAAAGATAGGGGTAGAAAATAGGATGTTCGAGGCTAGCACCAATTCTTTTCCTGCTCTTGGCGGAAGGTGCTTCGCCAAACCACCGAAAACTTCCCGAGTTGGGTTTTACAATATCCAGCAAAATACCAAGCGTAGTGGTTTTTCCACTGCCATTGGGACCAAGCAAACCATATACACTCCCCTTATCTACTTCCAGGTCGAGATGATCGACAGCACGGATGCGCCCGTAGGTTTTTGTGAGTGATTCGATGTTGAGTATGTTGCTCAAAGTGTAAGATGTATGGTATTACTAATTGTTTCTGTATTTTGCAAAAAGGCCTTCAAGAACTTCATCTGTGAGTTCGTAGCCTTTCATAAAAGGAAATCCTTCCCATCTCACAATACCTTCGGGATCAACTAAAACTACATGTGGAATGCCAGTAACTTTGTAGGTATTTTTTGTAGTTCTCTTTGTGTCGATGGCGCTGTAGTATTCCATTACCGGACTTTTTAATCGCCTGACCTTTTCCTCTGTTTCATCCGATAGACCTACTACAACCATTTCATCTTTATACTTTTCGGCCAATTCGTTCATGTGTGGAATGGCACGCTTACAAGGGCCACACCAGGTTGCCCAAAAATCGATCAACACAAATTTCCCTTTGGTATCGGGTTCATCCGAAATCCATGTTTCAACCACCAGCTCAGGAGCCTTTTGATTGAGAAAAGATTTGGCATATAATTTTTTCGTTGGCTGTCCGTCGTTTTGTGCCGAAACATTGGTTTGGATAAAAAAGGCAGCGATAAACAGTGCTGCAATAAGGGTATAAAAACGTTTAACTTTCATATTGATTTTATTTGAATTTTCAAGTGGACAAATTTATCTAATTGAATACGATTAACAAATTTATGTGCCATTTATTCTACTTTCGCAGCTATAAAAAAAGTTAAATATGATTGTCGAAAAAAACAAGGTAGTGAGTTTTAGCTATGAGCTGAAACTAAAAAACACTGAAGGTGAATCAGTACAGCAGGTGAGCAAGAGCAAGCCTTTGAGAATTGTGTTTGGCAGAGGGAATTTGCTGGAGCATTTTGAAAGCAAAATTCAAGGATTGCAAAAAGGAGATAATTTCGAATTTATCCTGAGGAGCAAAGATTCCTATGGAGCCCATAATGAAAAGGCGATTACTGAATTTGATAAATCAGTATTCCTCGAAGAGGCAGAAATGGATGAAGCCTTGTTGGTTGTTGGAGATTACATACCTATGGAAACCGAAACAGGGCTTCCATTTAATGGGAAAATTCTGGAAATAAGCGACGAAAAGGTGAAGATGGATTTTAATCATCCACTTGCTGGCCAGGATCTTTATTTTAAAGGTGAAATTCTCGAAATCCGTGAATCAACGAATTCAGAAATTGAAACCGGAATGGTGGCGAGGAAGGGGGAATAGGAGGAAGAAAGTATTGGTTATAAGGTTTATAGGGGGAATAGGGTATATAGTGCCTGAAAACTTAAATTGCTGCTTTTTTCCATACGGACTTCCTTCGGTCGTTGGCAAGATATTCGTTCAACCTAAGTTCAAATAGGAAATCTCGAATATCGAATCCCGCACGTGCGGGATCGAAATGTAGGAAGTAAAAATAATGAAATTGAATACGGACAACCCGGTACAGCCTGTCCCGCCCATGCGGGAGGTTGAGGTATTGTAGTCTTTAAGTTACTTGGAAGTTCATCCAACCCAGTATGGCTTGTGCTTTGCCCCTACCTGTCATATGCTGGTTATGATCTGAAGAATTTTCAAATAAAAAAAGGGATTCGCATGGCGAATCCCTTTTTTTATAATTCATTCTATACTTAGTCAAGAATTACAATTTCATGGGTAATTTCAGCCACTTTATCCAGCATGGCCGTTACACCACAATATCTATCCTGCGAAAGGTTGATTGCTTTTTCAATTTTATCCAGGGGCAAATCCTTTCCTTTAAACTCGTACCTGAGATGGATTTTGTTGTAATACTTTGGATGCTCATCAGTCATTTCGGCTGATACGGCAACGTTGAAATAATCAGGTTCTACACGCATCTTTTTAAGGATTGAAATCACATCCATGCCCGTGCACCCGCCCAATGAAGCCAGAACCAAAGGTTTTGGCCGGGGGCCGCGGTCTTTGCCACCTACTTCGGGAGTAGCGTCAATCATAAACTTATGTTCATCAACCCCTACCTCAAATGACATCCCTTCTTTGTGTGTTACTTCTGCTATAATTTTCATATTCAATTGTTATTTTTAATTTGATACAAAAGTACAAATAATTAGTGTTACTAAAGCGATTTAATGAAGTTTAACACATTTTTATCCTGATATATTCGATAACAATTGATTACTTTTGAATTAAATTTTTAGGGCAATGTGGAGTAAATTAAATAAACTGCGGAAGGAATATCTTGATTTAGGCATAATGGATGCGATTGATTATGAAAAGTTCAGTATGATCTCTATTATTTATAATTCGACCAAAATTGAAGGTTGCTCCCTTAATGAAAATGACACGAGAGCACTGATTGAAAAAGACATTACTGCAAAAGGAAAGCCCTTACAGGATCATTTAATGGTGAAAGACCACTATAATGCATTTCTTTTCTTGAAAGCGCAAGCTGCCATAAAAAGAAAGGTATCGGTGGAACTCATCAAGGAACTTGGTGGGATGGTCATGAAAAGTACCGGCAGTGAAATTAATACGGTACTGGGTACTTTTGATTCTTCAAAGGGAGACTTAAGGCTTGTTCAGGGTTACGTTGACAAAAAATATTTTCCTGACTATTCAAAAATCCCGAAACTTCTGTCCTCCCTTTGTGAGTTGGTTAATGCCAAAATTGATGAGATTGAAGGGGATGGGATTTTAAAACTTTCAGCAGACATCCACTACAACCTGGTAAACATTCATCCCTTTGCTGATGGCAACGGAAGGACGTCCAGGTTGTTAATGAATTACATCCAAATGTATCACAATGAGCCGCTAATTAAGATTTTTACTGAGGACCGACTGGAATATATTGATGCGCTCAATAGAACTGAAGAAGAAAACAATCCTGAAATTTTTCGCGAATTCATTTGCACTCAGCAAATCAAATTCTACGAAGCAGAGATCAGTAAATTCAGAAAAAAAGATAGTGGTTTTAGTTTGCTGATATAGCAGTTAAAAAAACTATAATTACAGGAAACAAACCACCAAGGGCGCGGAGGAAGCTGAGAAATTACGATTTCTAAATCAGGGTTTCCATCCCACTCCCTTCGGTCGGGGTTTAAAACCCTTTAACTGTTACATTGGTTTAACCCAGAACACGCATCCCGAAACTCCAAATGCCGACCTTTGGTCGGGCATGCTCGAAGCTTTGCTTCGGCACTCCAAACTTTCCTCCTACACCCACTTCACCAAACAGAAATCCTGCCTGTGTGGGATCATCCCGTTCTTTGGAAAAATACGGAATGCATAACTGTAGGATCCTGCCTGGAAAGGTGGAATTTCGACAGCATAGGTGGCCGTTTTATCTATCGTTCTTATCAAAGGCATCTCTTTGGAGAAAAGGATTTTATTAACCTTTCCGTCTTCTTTTTTACCAAAAAGTATTTCAACTCCTAAAGCTTCCGGAGAAATCCCGTTGGTGTAGATGCTGACTTCGGTCAAAAAACTATCCTCAAGGGTCAGTGTACCACGCGACGAATCGGGGACCATCAGTTTTTCAAGTTTAAT
Source organism: uncultured Lentimicrobiaceae bacterium (assembly GCA_964490385.1). GTDB lineage: Bacteria > Bacteroidota > Bacteroidia > Bacteroidales > 4484-276 > 4484-276. The sequence goes on from CAZBDF010000054.1 coordinate 6,544, forward strand.
CTCGTGCCATTTATCCTGCATTTCAGCTTTCCATGTTGCATACTCAGCAGCCAGTTTATAATGATCCTTATTTACCAATTCAGCCCTTGCAATAAGTTTCGAATAGAATTTTTTCTTATAATCCTCAAGCATCCGCTTCATGGTAAAACGCGGCGCCACATCAGAAATGGTATTTTTAATAAACTGCACCCAGCGCACAGGAACTCCATCCTTATTTACATCGTAATACAAGGGCAGGATTTCATCCTCAAAAACGCTGTAAATGATCTCGGCATCCAGCTCATCCTGGAAATGTTGGTTGGCATAAGTCCTCGCTTCCTGGATTGCAAAACCTGCATTTGGCATAAAGCCTTCGGCCCACCAGCCATCGAGCACCGAGAAATTCACCACACCATTCATCACGGCTTTTTCGCCACTCGTGCCCGAAGCTTCCAGGGGACGGGTAGGTGTGTTGAGCCAGATGTCAACACCCGGGATTAGTTTATGGGCCAGGGCAATATCATAATTCTCGATGAAGATCACCTTTCCGATGAACTCCTCTGTTTTGGAGATTTCAATAATCCTTTTAATCAAATCCTGTCCCATCTTATCGTTGGGGTGGGCCTTACCGGCATAAATAAATAGTATGGGCCTTCCGGCATCATTGACCATTTTCGCCAGTCGTTCGAGGTTTGAGAAAAGAAGTTTAGCTCGTTTATAAGTTGCAAACCTACGTGCAAATCCAATGGTTAGCGCGTTATCCTCAATAGCATCAACTGTTTTAAGGATCAGCTTTGGATTTTCCTGCCGCTTGGTCATTTCGTTCATCACGCGCTCTTTCACGTAATCAATCAGCTCCTTTTTCAATTGCTTACGTGTGCCCCAAACATCCTTATCGGCCACATGCTGAATGTTCTTCCACATATCAAAATCAAGTTGCCTGAGCTTGTAATCCTGCCCAAAGGTCTTTTTGTACATCAGCTTCCAGGGCTTTGCAGCCCAGGTTGGCAGGTGAACCCCGTTTGTAACGTAGCCAATGTGCAACTCCTCGGGATAATAACCGTCGTACAAACCAGCTAACATATCCTGAGAAACCTTGCCATGGATTCGGCTCACACCATTTACCTCCTGCGAAAGACGGGTAGCCAGCACGCTCATCGAAAACTTTTCGCTATGATCGTTTTGCCTGAATTTCCCCAAATTCATTAATTCATCCCAAGTAATATTGAGCCTGTCGGGGTAATGCGGGAAATAAGTACGGAGCAAATCTTCGGAAAAAACATCGTGTCCCGCCGGAACCGGTGTGTGCGTGGTAAATAATGTTGACGACCTCACCACCTCTTTAGCATGTGGAAAGGCTAATTTCTTATCCTCGACCAAACACCGTAAACGCTCCAAACCATTAAAGGCTGCGTGGCCTTCATTGCAATGAAAAACGGTTGGCTGCAGGCCAAGTGTTTTGAGCATTCTAACGCCACCAACACCAAGCAATATCTCTTGTTTAAGCCGGTTCTCCCAATCACCACCGTAGAGTTGGTGTGTAATAGAGCGGTCAACTTCGACATTTTCATCAAAATCGGTATCCATTAAATACAAGGGAACCCGGCCAACATTACAAAGCCAAATCCTGGCATATAAAGTCCGCCCTGGCAGGACAATACTAATCTTCACTTGCTCACCCTTTTCGTCAAGAACCTTTTCGAGGGGGAGTTGCGAAAAATTCTGGGGCGTGTATTCTGCTACCTGGTCGCCAAACAATGAAATGCTCTGGTTAAAATACCCGTAACGATAAATCAGGCCAATGGCCACAAAATTCTCATTCGAATCGCTGCACTCCTTCAGGTAATCTCCTGCAAGGATACCAAGGCCACCCGAATAAATCTTCAGGCTTTGGTGCAGACCATATTCCATGCTAAAATAAGCTATCTTTTGTTTCGGCTTATTCGCTCTTTCAGCCATATAGGCTTTAAACTTATTGTAAGTTTCGTTGTATTTTTCAAGGAAAGCCTCATCCTTTTCGAGGGCACGCCATTGATTAACTGTCAACGAATCGAGCAGCTTAATAGGATTTTGTCCAGCTTCCTCCCAAATTCCCTTGTTGATATATTCGAACATCTCGGTGGCTTTAAAGTTCCATGACCACCAAAGGTTCCTTGACAATTCCTGCAAGCCTTTCAGTTTTTCAGGAATGCTTGGATCGATCATTATGCGTTTCCAAACCGGAATATCGCGAAAAGGAGCTTCGGTGAGCTGCAACTTTTTATCCTGCCTGAACTTCGCTGTAAAGGTTTCCTCCCTGCCATCTACCTTCCCTAATGCTTTCGACCACGCTTCATAATAATAGGAAATGAAATTTTCCCATAAAGCCTGTTCTGCAATCATGTGGGCATTATCACCAACTTTTTTTATTTCGCCGGAATCCATTCTATAAAAATTCATGATTGATGAAGCGATTTCATCTACCATTTCTGAATTGTTATCGTCTAACCTGTTTGCAACAACAACGCTTTGGTGATTATCGGCAAAATTCTGATCTACCCATTGGCCAAAACCAGCCTGGCCGGTTGTAAGTGTTGGAATTCTGAATGCAACACTTTCCAGCGGCGTATATCCCCAGGGTTCGTAATAAGATGGAAACACCGTATAGTCAAATCCCATCAGCAAATCGTAATACGACATATTGAATACGCCATCAGTACCATTGAGGTAGGCCGGGACAAATACAATTTTCACTTTGTCATCAACAAGGTTTTCCAGGCCATTTTCGCGAATCTTGTTCAAAATTGCATCACTGTGGGCATCGTATAAATTATGGGTGAGATACTGATGTGATAAGGGATGATTAAAGTCGGGATTATCCATCCGCTGCAGCAACTCCTGCACAGGGCCTGTTTGATTTGATGGTATTTTAATAAAAGCTATGATTTCACGATCTGGGTTTTCTTTTCTAATTTTACCCAGTGCATCAATAAACAAATCTATACCCTTATTCCTGAACTCATAACGCCCGCTTGTGATCAGCAAAAAAGCATCTTCAGAGATTTTTTTATTGAACAGGGCCTCGGTAACATTATAAATAACTTCTCTTGCCTTTTTTCTTTTTTCGAGGTAAGTATTATGGTCGGGGAGCAATGATTTAGAAAATCCATTGGGCGTAACAACACTGACCTTTTTACCCAGCAATTTTTTGGTTTCTTTCGCCGTCGTTGTGCTTACGGCAGTAAACGAATCGGCATAAACAGCAGCAGCCCTTTCAAGGGAAAACCTTGAGATGATTCTAAAATTCCTGGCCATCTCCTCTCCATTGTATTCATCCAACCTACCGTAAAGTGGCAAATCATGCCCGGCAATGGCACGTCCAACAGTTGTGGCATGTGTTGTAAAAACTGTAGCTATGTGTGGGGCAAACTCATTGAGGTAAAGCACTCCGGTCCCGGTCATCCATTCGTGGAAATGTGCCACCACTTTATCAGAATATGATAAGTGATAATTCACAAAACTTTCGATGACCTTTCCAACGGCATACCCGAACATCGCAGGTTCCACATAATCCCATTGCCCGCTTATCGAATCAACTTTATATTTTTCCCAGAGATTAAAGAAAATCTTGTCTTTTTCAGCGAAAAGGGTAGTAAAATCAACAAGGATAGCTATCGGTTTGCTTTCGATATTCCATCGGCCAATACGGAAGTGAAGGCCATCATGAGCAGCACTCTCGCGCCATGCAGCAAAGAGTTTATTGTCTTCGATAAAATCAGGATTGCTTTCGGTTTCTTTCCAAACATCGGGACCAATGGTGATATAATGATCACCATACTCCTTTTGGATCAATGGAGCTTTTGTTGACAAAACGGTGTAAATCCCACCGATCATATTGCAAACTTCCCAGCTTGTTTCAAAAATAAAGTTTGGTTTAGTTATGGTTTCTTTATTCATCTTTTAATTCTATTAGTTTTAAAATGCGAGAATGATTAAATGATACAATGCGAGAATGATTAAATGATACAATGTTGAGCGAAGCGCCTGTCCCATTTGTACGGGAAAATCCCGCCTATGCGGGGCGGCAATGATTAAATGATGTCATGTATAAATAATATTTACTTTTCAAGTTGACTGAATTTCAAACTACAAAATTTTAACATTAAAAATCGCTATTCTCCCAATCACGCATTCTCTCATTCTCTCATTCTTGCATTCAACAAGGCTGCAAAAATCATAAAAAAATACATCTCATATATCGCTTGCAACATATTAAGTTGTTAAAAATGTAAAAAGGCTACCTCATTAAAGATAGCCTTTCACATTAACAGGCAATTGCGTGTTTTGTTTATTTTGAAAAAAGTTTAGAAATTTCAGCGCTGATCCTGTCCTTGCTTTTCTTAATGTCTGATTTCTTTACTTTTTTTAACTCACCAACCAGTTTGTCGTATTCTGATTTGGCTGTTTTGGTCATGTTTGGTACTATCCTGTCCTTAAAATCATCGCCGGCATCTTTAAGGGCTACGGCGAAATCTTCTAATTCAACTTCCTTAACCAGCTTTTTAATCCTGGCATTGGAAAGGTCTTTTATTTCTTCGAAAGAATAGTTTTTAGCTTTTTGCCCGTCGATGACTTCCTTAACTTTTCTGGTAGTTTTCTTCACTGTTTTAGTGGCAGCGTCTTTTATCTCCCTACCAAGTTCCGTAGTACTTTCAAGAATTTTCTTTCCATCACTCATTTCAGCCTTACTCTTTTCGTCCACACGGATGATAAAATCTGAGAGGACATTCATGTAATTGATGAAAGCCTCATAAGGCGAATTATAGGGATTGAAATATTTGTGCACGTCACCATCGGAAAACCATTTAGTACACATATAATAAAAATGGTCGCTATTTTGCAACTTGTACCAATCGCTCATGATTTCAGGATCGTTACAGTTTTTTACCTTTGCTTCCAGCTCATAGAGTTTATCTACAGCTTCGTCCTGCATTTCATTTCCAACCCATGCAGTTAAGTCGCGTTCTTCGTCGGCCCATGAAATAGGGAACGGCACCTGGATGGCAGAAACGGGCTGTAATTTTTCGCCCAATTCCGATGGAGTGGCAAATTTAAATTTACTATTTTTCAATACCTCACCCGGCAAGGAAGCCATAAAATCGAAAATTCCAGTTTCTTTCCACTGATGTTCGCCAAAGGTTTCGTAATCCATAAACAGGTTTACAACTTCCTCTTTAGGTTCAACGTCGTTGAGCCAGCCAACAAATTTCTCAGCAGTCAAAGGCCATTCGGGCCACCCCTGGGCCGAGAACCTGAAGGCGATATCATCGCTCAACGTATAATTTTTAAGCAATACCTTTAGCTTGGGATTGCGTGCATTGCAATACATGTAGTTAGGGCTTTTCCATCCCAACACATGCTTGGCCCCTTCGGTGAGCATGGTCTTGTAACCCATATTGTAAACCATTTCGCCAATCTCATCCGAATAAATCAATTCGGTATTTCTGAAAGTTTTTGGTTTTACGCCAAATAATTCTTCGATTTTCTTGCTATGAAGTTCCACCTGTGTCCTGAACTCCTCGTTGCTTTTTAGTGATGCCAACGAATGGGCATATGTTTCTGCTAAAAACTCAACATTGCCGGTTTTTGCCAATTTCCTGAAACTTTCAATTACCTCAGGTGTATAAGCCTCAAACTGCTCGATGGCACTTCCTGTAATCGAAAAGCTGACTTTAAAATCCTTGCCATGCTTTTTTATGAGTTTCAGCAAAACTTCATTCATGGGGAGATAGCTCTTTTGAGCAATCCGCTGCATGATATGGCTGTTTTCGAAATCATTGTAATAATAATGATCGTGCCCCATGTTGAAGAAACGATAAGTCTTTAAGCGAAATGGCTGGTGAACCTGGAAATAAAAACAAACTGATTTCATATCTTTACTATAATGTTAATGTCTATTAGATAATGATAAAATGATGCAATGATAAAATAGCCAAATTGTTATATTGTTGAATTGTTGAGTTGTTGAGTTGTTGAATTGTTGAGTTGTTGAATTGTTGAATTGTTGAATTGTTGAGTTGTTGAGTTGTTGAGTTGTTGAGTTGTTGAATTGTTGAAAAGCATCAATTTATCATGGTTTTCATTCTTGCATTCATACATTCTCACATTCAAGCATTTTATAAAGCATTTTCTTTAAAAAGCGATTCATATACCTGAACCACCTTGTAAGCCGCATTGTCCCACTTCAGGCTATCCACTTCATCTTTACCGTATTTACGGAACATATCGTTAAGGGATTTGTAATGAAGCAATCCATAAATTGCATCAGCCATACCGCTTACATCCCAGTAATCGACTTTAAGTGCATGCTTTAGAATTTCCGAAACACCTGATTGCTTCGATATTACAACCGGAACGCTTGAGCGCATGGCCTCCAAAGGTACAATACCAAAGGGTTCGGAAACCGAAGGCATCACGAACACATCGCTCAGCCCTAACATCTTATCAACATCTGCACCCCGAAGGAATCCTGTAAAATGGAATTTGGTGGCAATTTTCAATTCTGCTACACGCTTGATCATTTTGTTCATTAAATCGCCGGAGCCTGCCATTACAAACCGCACATTGGGATCGCGTTGCAGGATAAGATTTGCGGCTTCAATAAAATACTCAGGCCCTTTTTGTTGGGTTAATCTGCCGAGGAAAGTCACAACTTTTTCCTTAACTTTCTTTTCAAGTTCGCTAAAATCCTTTTCAGTGGGTTCCACTGCATTGTGTACTGTGTAAATCTTCTTGGGATCGATACCGTATTTTTCGATGACGATGGCCTTGGTAAAATTACTCACTGTAATTACACGGTCAGCAGCCTCCATCCCTTTGCGTTCGATGTCGTAAACTTCCTGGTTTACACTTTTCCCTGACCTGTCGAATTCGGTGGCATGCATATGCACCACCAATGGCTTGCCCGAAACTTCTTTTGCTGCAATACCTGCGGAATAGGTCAACCAATCGTGTGCGTGGATTACATCGAAGTCATACTTTTTAGCAATGCCTGCAGCAACCAGAGCATACCTCGACACTTCGGCCATGAGATCAGTTCCATATGCCCCCGAAAAATTAAACTTTGCTGACATCACTTTTTCCTCCAGGGATGTACCTTCAAGTTTATTCTCCTCGGCATACTTTAAAAACTCTTCAGGACTAACATAAGGGATCAGGTTCGACCCGATCTCCATGTAGGTAATCTTTTTCCAGAACTCCTGGTAATCCCTATCTTTGGAATCAACAACTACTTCACTTGCATTTACAAGCCTGACTGCAGATTCATCTTCATCACCATAAGCTTTAGGCACTACAAAAATTACTTCTGTATCATTATGGGCCAAACCTTTTGTAAGCCCATAACAAGCGGTACCTAATCCTCCGGAAATGTGCGGTGGGAACTCCCACCCAAACATTAATACTTTCATTTA
>CAZBDF010000054.1:14073-15583 GCA_964490385.1 uncultured Lentimicrobiaceae bacterium
ATCAATGCCGAAAAACCAGAAATCTCTGATTTCATAGTTTTTCGCGCATCCTCGAAAAGTTACGAAAATTAAAAATTTTCTACTTTTCGGGATGACCATCAATGACCTTTTTTCAATGACCATCAATGACCTTCCCTATTCCAATTCCTTAATCATCGCACCAATCCTGAGCAATTCTGCCACACCAGTTGCCTGGGATATTTCACCTGAAGGAAGGTGTGGTGGATCACCATTATAGAGTTCAGAAATGGTTCCAATACCATATTCTTGCATCATGGGTTCCATTCCTTTGTATAAATTTTTAATTGCTGCCAGGCCACCTTTCATGTGCAACTTCAGATATGCCTCGGCATAATGCCCAAGGGTCCATGGCATAACCGAACCATTGTGGTAAGCCAGGTCCCGGTCCTGAACATTTCCACGGTAAACGCCTTTGTATTTAGGATTTTTAGGCGACAAAGTCCGTAAGCCGCGAGGGGTGAGCAATTCAAGCTCTACAACATCAAGCACTTTCTTCTGTTGAAGATCGTTTAACGGTGAATAGGGCAATGAAATGGCAAGCACCTGGTTTGGCCTTACTGACCAATCTTTGAATGTTCCATTGGTGTAATCAGCGAGGCTACCTTTTTTCTCATCCCAGAAATTTTCCACAAAAGCTTTTTCGATGCGTTCCGGCACATCCTTCCACTCACTCAGGAATTTACGATCTTTGGCTTTAGCTGCCATTTCAAGGCTAAACTTGATGGCGTTGTACCATAAAGCATTCACCTCAACCGGGTTTCCAATTCTCGGTGTAACTGGTTTGCCATCAATTATTGCATTCATCCATGTTAGTGCATTTCCGGGTTCTCCGGCAAACAGCAAACCGTTTTCTTGCATTTTGATGTTGAACCACGTACCATCACGGTAAGCCTCAAGGATGAGCTTGATGACCTTTTTATATTCTTTCCAATTCTTTTCTGTCTCGCCAATATATCCAACATATTTCTGAAGTGCCCAGAAAAACCAAAGCTGGGTATCAACTGAGTTGTACTCAACATGGTGGTTTAATACTGCACCGGGGAAAAATGGGCCACTCATCTGTTCAATCATCGAATCGATAACTGACTTATATGTTTTGGTATCGCCTTGTGTAAGCAGCAATCCTGGTAGCGACATAAAAGCATCCCTGCCAATCATTCCAGACCAGGGATAGCCTGCCATCACCTCTGTTTTTTCCTCGCTACGGACCACAAACTGCTGTGCAGCATTAATCAAACAATTCTCAAAATTCTTTCTTGGGATACGGTTTTTAGCTTCCGCAGCAAACTTTTGCTTTAAGCCGGCAGGTGCAATTTCTTTGGTTCCTGCAGCACATACAATCGATTCGCCTTTTTTGATGGGTATTTCAAAAAATCCGGGAACATACAAATCCTCCTGGTAATCGTAGCCCCTCAATTTTTCGTAAGTATATTCAATATTGTAATACCAATCAGGAACATGGGTGTATTCGGGCTTTTTCGAAAACTGG
>CAZBDF010000055.1:0-5086 GCA_964490385.1 uncultured Lentimicrobiaceae bacterium
TGCCGGGGATTGAATTGGAAGGATAAAAAAGCCCCTCCTTTTCGCTATCAATGCCTTCGGCATTGATAGCGAAAAGGAAGGGGAGGCTCTGATATTTTTATTAATCCCCGGGTTAAAACCCGGGGCTAGTGAAAAATACCGACTTTATGGACAGGCACTATTTAGCCAGGTTTTGGGAATTACATTTAGCAAAAGACTATCCCCTGGTAAATACCCAACTCCTTCCTTCACTCATATTATCATGGTAGTAGTAGCCATCGTCATCAAATAACTTGAGTTTTTCTACTTCGGTGATTTTATTTTTGATAATGAACCTGGCCATCATTCCCCGGGCACGTTTTCCATAAACTGTCAGGAATTTGTAAGTACCATTTTTATAATCCTTAAAGGTGGGCGTATAAACCTCAGCATCCAGTTTCTTCTTATCAATAGAGTTGAAGTACTCATTGGAGGCAAGGTTGATGATAATATTTTGACTTGAATTTTTTAGTGCTGTATTAATCGAATTTGTGATCTTCTTTCCCCAAAACTGGTAAAGGTCTTTTCCTTTTCTTGTTTTTAGTTTGGTTCCCATTTCAAGGCGATAGGCTTGAATCAGATCGAGGGGACGCAAAACGCCGTACAATCCCGACAATATCCTAAGATGATCCTGTGAAAAATTGAGTTCGTCGGGATTCAAATCTTCGGCCTTCAGTCCGGTAAATACTTCTCCTTTAAAAACCTGCAGGGCTTGTCTGGCATTTTCTTCGGTAAAAGGCAAGTACCAGTCCATGTATCTCTTTGCATTCAGGTCTGCCAGTTTTGGATTGATGTGCATCAATTCCTGAAGTTTCTTCGGATTGTACTTTTTCAGTTTGTCAACCAGTAATTGAGCCTCCGCTAAAAATTCGGGTTGGCTTGGATTTATTGCTTTTTCAGGAATATCAAAATCAAGGGTTTTGGCAGGGGAAATAAGAATTAGCATGGTGAAAGGATTGACTCTTTATTTAGTTATGGCAAAGTAAAAGCTTATCGTTTATCCAAATTTGTCATTTGCGCTGCGCGCGTCATTATGTTGTCATTTGGCTTCGCCGTTATTTTGTTGATTACAATTAATGACTATCAATGCCGAAAAACCAGAAATCTTTGATTTCATTGTTTTTCGTGCATCCTCGAAAAGTAGAAAATTAAAAATTTTCTACTTTTCGGGATGACCTTTTCATTTTACCACGGATCAAATGGGCTTCTGTAGCGACTACCAAAAGGATTGTTAAATCCTCTAGGGGTGAAACCATTGTTCATATATGGATTGTAGGGAGTATTTCCTTTGTTGATGCTTACCTCCGCTCCAACCTGAAATTTCTCAGAAACCTTGTAATTAAAACCTACTGCAACCCCGCCATTGTCCAAATCGAGTGCCCTGGGATTGACGTTGGGTTCGTTAAACGTAGCGATTTCCTTGTATCCACGGGCATGAACCATCAGGCGATCGTTCACCATATATTCACCTTCTACATACACGAAAGTTTGTGTAATGTTGTTGCCGAAGCGTGAAGTGCTCTCAAAACCATAAGGGTTATAATAATTGATAAAGTTACTGTTCCGCACCATCGCTCCAACATTCACCCTGAATTTTGGGGAAACTTTGTAGCTCACATGTGGTGCCACATAAACACCAAATAAACCTGCTCCGCCCGAACCAACGCCAAATGTTGATCCCATCTCCAGCCTCACACTAACTTTCTTGTCAGGGTTGTAGGGCAACAATCTTGGGTTGCTGATAAAAGGTGTAACTTCAGTAGTGTCGGCAGCATCGTATGACACAGGTGCAGGGAGCGTGTCCTGCATGGAAACTTCCTGTGCATTGATAGAAATCAATGCTATGAATAAGGAGACTATAATGAGTAAATGCTTTTTCATTTTGCGCTTTGTAGTTTGCAAAAATAATAAATCATACCAAATGAACAATAGACTGATAATTCCATCAAACGACAATTTCTCTTAACTATGATTTGATTTTGAAAATTTAACGAAATCATTTGTCTATTTTCGGATTCCTTTGTGTCTCCGTGCCTTTGTGGTAAAAATAAGTAACCACAGAGACACGGAGGCACAGAGAAATTACAATTTGCGCGGCTTTACTACAAGTTTAACTCTGACAGGCTTACTGCAAGTTTAACTCTGACAGTTCCGCCTTCGGCGAGATAAATCCTCCTTTCATCCATACGGACTTGCTTCGCTTCGTACGGACCCATACGGACAAGCTTTCCTTCGGTCGTCGTCGGACTCTATCAGGTTAAACCCAACACATTTTTCACCAAATTTTCAATCATCAAATTTCCAAATCATCGCATCATCGCATCACCAAATCTCCAAATTCTCACATTTTCAAATTAATTTCCTTTTCAGATTAATTCTTATTTTTACAAAAATTAAATCACGTGTAGCTATGTCACAAGCTAAAAAATTTGGTGCTTTTGCAGGGGTGTTCACCCCTTCCATCCTAACAATCTTAGGTGTTATCATGTACCTGCGTTTGGGATGGGTTGTAGGTGAGGCTGGTCTGATTGGGGCTATTCTCATCATCGTGCTTGCCCACGTTATTTCGGTTTCCACGGGCTTGAGCATTTCGTCCATTGCTACCGACAAAAAGATTCGGACAGGTGGGATTTATTACATGCTCTCGCGTAGTTTGGGCCTGCCAATGGGCGGGTCAATCGGGATAACAATATTCGTGGGGACTGCCCTGAGCATTGCTTTGTACCTGGTAGGTTTTGCCGAGAACTTCCTGAGCATCGAACCTATCCGCGAATTCCTAAATTTGGGTACTACCCAAACCGATATCCGCATTGTTGGTACTGTAGCCATTTTAATTCTTGTCATCCTTGCATTTATCAGCACATCCCTGGCCATACGCTCACAGTTTATTGTCCTCGGGGCGATTGCCCTTTCATTGGTTTCGATAGCTTTTGGATTCCTCACCAATATCCAGTTACAACCTGATGCACCACTGTTTTCGGCAAAACCTGAAGCCCTGCCCTTTGAAACCATTTTCGCTATCTTCTTCCCGGCAGTTACCGGATTTACTGCGGGTGTGGCCATGTCGGGCGATTTAAAAGACCCAAAAAAATCTATCCCAAAAGGAACACTTTGGGCCATAGCAGTTGGATTTGTGGTTTACATCGGCCTGGCAGTATTGCTGGGATTTTTTGTGAACCGGGAGCTTTTGCTAAATGATTATAACTTCCTCATGAAAGTGGCCATGTGGTCTCCGCTGGTAATTGCTGGTATTTGGGGTGCAACCCTATCGTCGGCACTGGGCGGTATTTTAGGCGCACCCAGGATTTTACAGGCTATTTCGAAAGACAGGATACTTCCAAAAATATTTGGGGTTGGACATGGAGCCAACAACGAACCGCGTAATGCATTAATCTTAACATTTGTAATTGCCGAAGCTGGAATTCTGATTGGTGAACTTGATGTTATTGCCCGGGTCGTTTCGATGTTTTACATCGCAGCATATGGTTTCATCAACCTGGCGTACGCGCTCGAAAGTTGGGCAAGTTCCGATTTCAGGCCAACTTTTAAAGTATCGAAGTGGATAGGCATAATTGGTTTTTTTGCCTGTTTTGCTGTGATGTTTAAGCTGGATACTGTTGCAATGGTGCTGGCTATCGTCGTCATGCTTGGCATTTACTTTCTACTTGCGAAAAAAGAATTGCGCCTCGATTTTGGCGATGTATGGCAAAGCGTGTGGTCAACCATTGTGCGCTCATCCCTCAACCATGTGGCCCGAAAAGGACTGGAAACCAGGAATTGGAAACCAAACATTATCCTGTTTAGCGGCGACAACAAACAAAGGCCTTACCTTATTGAATTCGGGAAACACCTTGTGGGCAAACAAGGTTTTTTATCCAACTTTGATTTAATTGAAAAAACTGATGACACTGTAATCCCACGCCACAAGCAGGCTTTGGAAGCAGGTGATGAATATATTGACAGTGGGATTTTTTCGCGGCGGCATGCATGCGAAGATGTTTACGAAGGCATTAGAACAATTTCGGGGACCTATGGTTTTTCGGGAATTGAACCAAATACCATCATGCTTGGCTGGGCCAGGCAAAGTGAAGACCCAACACGCTTTATCAGTACAATAAATTACCTGAAAGCGCTGGACATGAACATTGTGTTGATGGATTATGACAAGAACGTGGGATTTGGTAAGCTCAACCAGATTGATATTTGGTGGCGGACTACCGAACACAATGGCAATATGGCTTTGATGTTATTGAAATTCTTGTGGCTATCCAACGCATGGAGAAATGCTAAAGCCCGGATACTGGTTGTAAATCCGGTGAACGAACAAAGAGAAACCATCCAGCGCAATACCAGGGCGATACTCGAAAACATGCGTATCAACGCTGAAGTTAAAGTGATCAACAACCAGATCGAAAAAAGATCATTCTATGATATTGTTCAGGTCGAATCAGTCAATTCAGATTTGATTTTCCTTGGTTTGCCCGAGATAGAGAAAGGTAGCGAAGAACAATTTGTGGAAGAAACAAACAAACTCTGCGGGGATATCGGTACCGTTATCCTGATAAAGGCTTCAACCAACTTTAAAAAGTTGCATATTGGCATCAAACATACATTGTTGGGTCAGATTAACAAATCTGAGGATTTAATTTTGAAGAAAAATATCGAGCTTGTGGATGTCAAGGAAATTGAATACCCCGACAAACCTGAAATCGCCAAACAGCTCAAATTGCTTAATTCTGATTTATTACAAATCAACAATTATTACCAGGCAAACTACCTGACGAAACTATTTGCATACCAGGATAACCTTATCAGCCTCATCAAAGAAGCGATAGCAAAAAGCTTCGGTAATATCCGCGATAAAGTTTGTGAACAGGGCAGCCTCGATCAGCACAAAAACCTGGTTAAATTCGAAAGCAACCTTCTGTTTAGGATCAGGAAAATTATAGAAGATTTCGAGAAAGAAGTTTTTAACATCCAGCACACAAAATTAAACGATAGCGTTGAGTATTATTTTGCTGAAATTGACAAAGCGATTTATAATTGCCCTAAATATATAAAGGTAAAT
>CAZBDF010000055.1:5186-15360 GCA_964490385.1 uncultured Lentimicrobiaceae bacterium
GATAAACAGACAGAGTTAGACAACAAATTAGCAGAACTTGTAAGCCTTAACGACACATCAGGACGGACAATAGAAAAAACCCTGTATGCCACCTCCAATGATATTTTGCAAAAATTATCCATCGAACTTAACGGGTTTAATGCCAATGAGGCCCTCAAGAAATATTACTTCGATGGAGAAAGCCGAAAAAATATCAGGCAATTCATCCAATCAATACCTGCATCGTGGCAACGGAACCAGACCTTACTTTCCAATTCGATATTGCTCGAGATTTCACTTTTATCCTTCAACACTAAGCTTAGGCTGATTTTTAAAAACGTGACCGATGAATTCAGTAACTTGTTTGAAGAACACGTAATCGACCAGCAAAAGAAATTCGAAGCCTTCTTCATTGAGCAAATGGATTCGATGGAGCATAAAAAGGACTTTAAATTCAACCCCGAAAGTTTCAATGAATATGAAAACCGTGAGCTGATACAGGCCTATTTTAACCAATTAACCGAAACTACTTTCCGCCGGATCAGGCTTGCAAGCAGTTCACTTCCTGAAACGATTGAGCTGTTGGAGGAATCTTCATCGGCTGAGTTTTATTCCCGTCAGTACAAGTCGATCGAATCGGTTAATATTTCGGTATCCAAACTCATGGACTATCTTTTGCAAAACGAATTTATTGAACCATTACAGGAAGCGCTCACTGCTTTGCCACAAAAAATCGAAAAGGCAACAATGGTAAATTCAGAGGCATTACGATCGATGACTTTTGCTTTGGACCTGGAACGCGAAAAGGCAGGGGTTACTGGCTTGTCTGTAGAAAAAACCATTGAGATTATCAGCCACCAATTAAGTGAACTCAGGCAGGAGTTGAGCAAATCTGAAGAACTAAAGGTGCAAATTTCCAGGATTTTCCAGGAAAGGTTGAACAGTTTTGAAGACAAATTATTCTTTCATTCATTCATCAAAGCAGCCAACAACCTGAAACAATACATTCGTGAAATCGAAAGCAAGAAACGGTGGTTCAAAATCCGCTCGAAGCGGGAACAGGCCGGCAACTATTTGCAGTATTTACTCAACCAGTTTTGGTACAGGCAAAGCAAAGGGATTATGCTCACCCAAAAACTAAAAGCCAAAACCGGGAGTGATGAATTCCAGGTGAATAAATCACTAAATTTCCTTGAAGGGATTTCGATAAAACCCGAAGTGATGGAAAAACTGCCATTTTATTACAAGCAGTTGTTTTTGCGTAAGCAATATTTTCTGAACGAGTTTTGGGTAGGAAGAAAAAACGAACTATCTGAGGCAAACAAAGCCCTTCGCCGTTTCAAATCCGGTATCAGGGGTGGCATATTAGTCACCGGTGATCATAACTCCGGGAAAACATTTTTCTCGCAATACTTCGTCAATCAATATTATCGCGATGCCAGTGTTTATAACCTTGCTGTGCCTTATGGCGGATCTACTGATTTAAATGTGTTTAAAGAGGCTATCGAAAATGCACTTGAAGTAAAAGGGTCGTATTACAGGATATTTAATTCCCTGCCCGAAAACAGTGTAATAATTATTGACGACCTGGAACTGTGGTGGGAGAAAAGCCAGCAGGGAATGAATGTAATCAACCAACTCATCGACCTGATTGACAGATATGGCCACCGATGTTTGTTTATTGTAAACATTAACCGTTACTGCCTTGATGTACTGAAGAAGACAAATGACATCAGCAATTATTTTCTGAATGTCATCAACCTGGAACCCGTAAACTCAGAAGATTTGCAAAAAGTTGTTCTCTTGCGTCATGATTCGAGTGTGCTTAATATCAGACTTGGGCGCAGGGTGAGCGAAACGATGAGGTCGTGGGATTATGCCAGGGTATTTGCAAAGCATTTTTCATATTCCAAAGGAAATGTTGGAGTAGCCCTCCAGGCATGGCTGGCCGGTATCATCGAAGTAGATGGGAATAAGATTTATATTCAATCGCCACGAACGCCTGACCTTTTCATTTTCGATTATCTCAAACCCGAATGGTACATCCTTGTGGTGCAGTTGATCCTTCACAAACGTTCGAACCTGCGCAAACTGTCGAGGATTTGCCAGACAAATATTGGCGATACAAAAAACAATGTGGAGATATTGAAACGGTCAGGGATAATCAGCGAAAGCAATCCTGGGGTTTACGAAATTAACAGCTTTATTTACCCACATATCCTTGCAAAGCTATTGGAGAAGGAAATGGTTTAAATGTGAAATGGTTAAATAGTTTTATTGTTAAAGTGTTAAGGTTTTGATGTATTTGTACTGGTTGGTTGATATAAATGGAAGTTAGTGGTAAAAATAAAGTGCTAAAAAACTATGAAAATAAGAATATTACCGAAAGAAGTAAAAGAAGAAATTTTAAAAATCATAGATGAATTTAATAACGAAGAATTAGATTTAATTAATGATTTTTTCAGATACGTTGCGGAGTTTAAAGGCAATTGCGTTTTCATAAAGACCAAGAGATATAAAACAGTTTCTCCGATAGCCAGATTAACATATTCAGGAGACATGAATAATTGGGGATTTGCAATTTACAAATACAGCTCTGAAAAATATGACAAAGATGAATTCTTTTTTCCAGGAGTTGAATACCTTGACGGAACAATGAAAGGAGCATTATATGCTTGCAATACAGCGTATCCTCCTATGTAATTGAAATGCTAAAAATGGATATTAATGCTGCACTTCTTGAAATAGAAAATTTAGTTAGTTCTGAAAATCAAGAGAATGAAGATTTGAAAATATATCTAACTAAAAAAATAAAAAAAGATGGACGATTTTACATAGTGAGTTTGAGATGATTAAAAAGATTACAAAATTGTTTATTAGTTCATTAAGAGAGTGGGCGACTGCGGGCCATATTTGCGGAACATTAACCAATACAAGACATCTTGTTATAAACCAAAACTAAGCTATTATGAAACATTTTATCTTGATTTTTCTGAGTGCTTTTTTAATCATCTCTTGTGAGAAAAACAATGATTCAGATGAGGTGAACCAAACATCCACCAGGCCCGAAATACCGGATGAATTAATAATTGATGTAAATGCAGACAATAAAACTGATTTTGTAATTTCATACTCGGAATTAGTAACAGCAGATGTACCTTCATCTGGCGGCAGTATCATTGGATCAATAAACCCAATTGATGACAATCAAATCCTATACAGATTTCCTGATATGAACCTGTTTTTAGAAATGAATGATACCATACGTAATAATGATAACACAAATTCAGATTGGGACAATTACAAGGCAGATATCATTTACATTAACAGATATAATTATACAATGTGGGATACTAATTGGACAATACTTTCTAAGCTTGAATCAGATTATTATTTAGGGTTTAAACTAAATACTGAAGGTTCAGAAGAAATTGGCTGGATGCATTTAAATTTAAATTCAAAAACTGGTGAGGTGACAGTAATGGATAAAGAAATTTCTACATTGGAAGAATTGATAATACAAAATTGAGTTAAATGGCTGCCCTGAAGAAGAATAATTCCAGAATACACTTAATAAAATAAATCAAACGATGGATTTTCATATCGAATTTTCAAATATTGCCCTTTATACTTTTTTGCTGCTTTCGGTAAGCTTGTTCTTTTTCTTTCGGCTATTAAACTGGTTACTACCGATTTTAATATTCAGAAAAGGAAAAAGAAAACTGGCTTGGCGATACACGGCAATAACTGAATTGTTTGTCTGGACAGGATTTTTAATTTGGTCGGTAAATTTTCTTGCCAACAACAATCAACTTTACGCAGTAGGTTTATTCATCATTTTGTTTTTGTTCACTTTATGGGCCGTATGGATCGGCCTGCGCGACTTTATTGCCGGTGCAATTTTTAAAACTAACCGTAATCTCAACCTCAACGACTCCGTTAAAATTGGAGAATACAATGGGAAAATTATAAAATTTACTTCCAACAGACTGGTATTGGAAACTGAACCGGGCGAAATCATTTACATCCCTTATGCTTCCCTGTACGGGAAAACCATCATCAAATCACACCCTGCAGAAGCTATTTTAAATTACACCTTCAAACTTGAAATAGCTAAGGATGCTGATATCCAAGTGACCACTGAAAAGATTAATACCGACATCATCAACCTGCCATGGTCCTCACTTAAAAAAGAACCCCAAATTAAACCATTGGGCGAAACCGAAAGTGGTTTCATGCTCGAGGTAACGGTTTTTTCGATGGAGAAGGACTATTTTCCGGAAATAGAAAAAGTGGTAAAACGAAGGTTCACCAGTGAAGCACCACGTAAGCAATAGATTGATAATCACTTTGTTTTGGCCCCCTTTAACAATTTTTATTAGTGGGCAGATGCTTTGTATGGCTATCTTTGCGCGCAATTCTTAGCGAAGATTAAACTGTACTCACCAAACTCAAACAATTAACAGTGGAAGACAAGATCATAGATACAACAACACTTGATGGCAAGCGACTGTATTATAGTTTTCTTGCTGGTGCCCAACGGATATTCGATCACCAGGAATATTTGAACAAGATCAATGTTTTTCCGGTACGTGACGCTGATACCGGGACCAATCTTGC
The DNA here is from genome assembly GCA_964490385.1 of uncultured Lentimicrobiaceae bacterium. GTDB lineage: Bacteria > Bacteroidota > Bacteroidia > Bacteroidales > 4484-276 > 4484-276. Next base: position 9,786 of record CAZBDF010000055.1, read on the forward strand.
ATCAACAATGCGATCGATTGTTGACACTTTTATTCCTACCGATAACATTACTGCTACCGCCGATGCCCTTGCTGATGCAGCATTGGTTGGAGCAAGAGGAAATTCGGGGATTATTTTCGCCCAGTTTCTCTATGGTTTTAGCACCGAATTTGAAAATGAAGAAACCATCAATGTTGATCGGTTTTCAGCTGCGCTCGAAAAAGGTGTTACTTATTCCTACGATGCCTTGTCCAATCCGGTTGAAGGAACAATGATCTCGGTGATCAGGGAGTGGGCTGAAAATATTCATGTGCTAAAGGAAAAGGTTCTGGATTTTAACCAACTCATTACCCAATCATACGCTAAGGCAAAACAGGCACTGCTCGACACGCCAAAAAAACTGGAAGTGCTTGCAAAAGCAAATGTGGTTGATGCCGGGGCCAGTGGCTTCGTTTACTTTTTGGAAGGTATGATCGACTTCTTTAAACATGGCGAAATAAAAAAGATTTTAGGTGCCCGCAATATAATTAAAGTTCAAGAATCTGACGGCGTTCACAGCTTTGAAGATGTAAATTTTAGGTATTGTACCGAGGCAATGGTCGTGTCTGAAAATATTGAAAGGGAATTGTTAAGGAGTAAAATCGATTTTCTTGGTGATTCGCTGGTAATTGCCGGCTCACCCAAAAAAATGAGGATACATATCCATACAGATACTCCCGAAAAATTGTTTGTGAAATTGAGCGACTTTGGCAACATCACTTTTCAAAAGGTTGATGATATGCAGATGCAGATGGAAATCGCCGACAATCGTAAACATAAGATAGCCCTGCTCACCGACTCTACCAGCGACTTACCTACAAAATTTATCGAGAAGCATCAAATTCATGTTGTTCCTTTAAGCGTGCATTTTGGAGACACATATTATTTGGACCGTACGACAATTGATCCTGAAAGGGTTTACGAGCTGGTGAACAGTTCCGACACTTATCCTACTACTGCCCAACCGTCTTTCAAAGATTTTAGCAATAAATACAACTACCTTAGCACACATTACGATTCCGTAATTGGGATACACATCACCGAAGCAATGAGTGGTACTTGTTCCAATAGCCGTAAAGCTGCCAAGACAATCAGTAATTTCACCAAGAAGCCTATTTCGGTAATTAATTCAAAACGGCTAACCAGTGGGCTGGGCTTAATTGTGATGCGTGCCGCTGAAGGGATAGAAAGTGGAATGAACCATCAGGAGCTTGTTGATAATATCGAAAAATGGAGGGATAAAACTGACATGCTGGTTACCACAAAAACGATGAAATACATGGTAAAAAGCGGGCGTGTAAGTAAAATGAAAGGAGCTATTGGCACGATATTTAACTTGAAACCCATCGTGATTTTAAATGCTGAAGGAAAGTCGGAAACTGTCGGTAAGCCGTTTACCGAAAAATCGAGCATGAAAATGGCCATGAAGATGGTTGATCGAAAATTGAAAGATCGGGAATTGTGGGGCTATGCCATTACACATGCTAACAACCTTAAATCAGCCAACTGGTATGCCGAACAAATGGAACAACGTACCGGCATGGATGCAAAGTTTATCAATGCTTCTTCACCTGTGTTGGGTGTAAATGTTGGCCAGGGAGTGGTAGCACTTTCGTTGATGTTTAAATAAATTGTTTAGCTGTTGATAGATTTTTTGTAATTATTTAGGTAGCTATATTGTTTGCCAAACCTTAATGACCATATCCCCGCCCCTTCCCCTTAAGGAGAAGGGAGTCCAGCCGCACAAGCGACTGCTGTTGCCAGTGCGGTGGCGTCCTCCCCTTAAAGGGGGAGCCAGCCTTGCCGGCCAGGCAGGTTAGAGGGGGTCTTTGTTGGCCTTTTGATTTGATAGGATGTAACTAAATAATTACGATTTTTTAGTATTAAAATCATTTTTTAAATAAAAGTCATTGATAGTCATCCCGAAAAGTAGAAAATTTTTAATTTTCGTAACTTTTCGAGGATGCTCGAAAAACAATGAAATCAAAGATTTCTGGTTTTTCGGCATTGATGGTCGTTTTTTTTTAATAAATGACGCGCGAAGCGCAAATAACAATTAATGACATCCGCCAGCTGGCGGATAAATGACACAATTGAACCTATTTACATAAATGATTTGCTTCAATTCTATAGCAGCTAAATAGAGACTTATTATGTTAAATTATTTACTTTAGTTTTCTTCTTCAATTTTATCTGCGCCAGCACCATTCCCAAAAGCATAAGGGTGCACCCTGCCAGCGTCTTTACATCAACAGTTTCGTTGAGTAGCAACCATCCACCAAAAACTGCAAAAACAGTTTCAAGGCTCAGGATTATTGCTGCTGGTGCAGGATGTGCTTTTCGCTGGCCAATAACCTGCAAGGTGTAAGCAATTCCCACCGAAAAAACTCCTCCATACAGTATTGGAATTGCGGCCTGCAGGATGCCATCAATATTTGGCTCTTCAAAAATAAATGCTGCCACAAGACTAAAAACCGAACAAATGGCAAATTGAAATGCCGAGATTTTTAGGTTGTCTATTTTTGGTGCGTAATGACCAACCAGTAAAACATGGACAGCGTAAAATGCTGCGGCAACCAGTACCAGCAAATCCCCATAGCCGATGCTAAACTGTTCTTCAACAGATAAAAGATACATACCTCCCAGGGCAATAAGTGCAGCAATCCAAATATTTAGTGATGTCTTCTTTTTGATGAAGATGCCAAAAATGGGGACGAATATCATGTATAATCCGGTGATAAACCCTGCATTGCCGGCGGTGGTGTAAACGATGCCCACTTGTTGAAATGAAGATGCTACAAATAAAAAGGTGCCCAAAAATAAACCTCCAATAATAAAGCTTCCAGATGATGTCGTCTGTGCTGGTTTTATTTTTTTTCTCGATTTCCGCTTGAAGATAAAAATAAATGGAAGCAATGATATACTCCCCAGGGCAAACCTTACGCCGTTAAAGGTGAAAGGGCCCACATATTCCATCCCTGCACGCTGGGCAACAAACGAAAAGCCCCAGATGATGGCGGCGATCAAAAGGAGGAATTCGGATTTGTGGGTACTTGCTTTCAACTTCAATAAGATGTTTTTGCAAAGGTTACAAAAATAACTGTTCCAAAAAACAAAAGTCGGATGGTCTTTATATGACTTCCCGGCTTTCACCAATCCTTGAATTATTATTATTCCTTTTGACCCTAGCTAGCTATATCAACTTTAATACCCAACAAAATGGCAATGAATAGCATGAATAGCTTTTTCATAATTTGCTCTTTGGATTAGGATTCCATTTCGTCGAAAAATAATACAAAAAATTTATATATAAATCAAGTATTTGATTTGTAAAAACATCGGTTCATCAAACAAATAATTAGGATTAACTTTGTGCCGAAATGCTGTTATGATAGAATGGCCTGAAAATTGGCTAACTGAATTTTCATTTAATAAAAAGCAATGGTAGCACACCTTAGAAATACTATAATCATTATTCTTTTTTGCCTGATAAGCGGATTTACCTATTCCCAAAAAAGTAGTTTCGTTCCTGGTTATGTCATCACCATTGAAATGGATACCCTGAGCGGAGTTCTTAAAAAACTATCACCTGACCAGGCTAATGGTCGTGTGGTTTTTAGAAATTCCTATGGTGTAAAAACCACTTATTACACCAAAGACTTGTTGCGTTACAAAATGGGTGATGCCAAGTATGTTTCTAAAAATGTACAAAAGAATAGCTCGCTGATAGGAGGGCCCAATGGCTTTATGCAGGTGATGGATACCGGAGCAGTAAATCTGTATTTTTATTATTTTGATGTAAACAGTGAAACCAGCTACCAGAATTATTTCGACCAACGTGAGGTGGATTATTACCTGGATGATATGGGTCTTGTGCTCGATGGCGAAAATGCATATGACCGATCATCATACAATTCAGGCTATTTTATTGCAGATCCTTTTAGGGGTGATTTCTATCTGGAACGCGATGGCCAGTTGCATCAGCGTGTAAAAACTTCGGGTTTTAAAAAACAGATAATGGCATATTTTGCAGATGATCCCTTGCTGGTGGAAGCCTTGAAAAAGAAAAAGCTGAAGTTCAAAGATGTTATTTTTATGCTGCAGATTTATAATAGAAGAAACTAGGGATGGGTCACCCAGGTAAATGAGTCACCCGGTGAATTTAAATACCGTCACCTGGTGAATTTTATTAAATTCCCTGTTTATTATTCGTGTACTTTGTAATCAGATGAATACGAAAATCCTGGAACATTTTCAACGTTGCTTCCTGTCTTTCTATGGTGAGGTCAGTTAAATACTTCACAGCCTTTTTTGGACTTTTTCCGTAAAGTTCCATAAATTTTTTATCCACTTCAGCTTGTTCATCAAAGAAGGCTTGCTCTAGCGGATCACGGACTTCGTGCAGATCTTTAACGGCCGGTTGCCAGCGTAGGTAAAGCAAATTGTCCACAAAATCAACTGCCCATCGCATGGAATTGTCATCGTAAACTTCCGGGTCGTAGCGTTTGTAACATTCGGCCACATCGGTAATTCCCGTGTACATTGGAACGTAGGCGCTGGTGAAGGCGTTATCCACAAAAAACCAATATACACCGCCAATTTCTCTTGGCAGCCAACTACGTAGTTGGGCGATCATTCCATATTCGCCGCGTGCGCGTGATACATTCCGGCGGCGATTGATCTTTAATACTTTTCTCATGTCGGCAGTGGGGAAGGGAGTAGCATGGTCACTCTTCACCATTTGCCCATCCGGGCCGGGGTAGTACCAGGCAGGGGCATTTTCCTTGTCGTAAATCGTTCCCGGGAAAGTTGTCCGCTGAAATGCCATCACATCCTGTACTGTCATTTTTTTCTCTGGTTTTACCGAAAAGGGATAAAGCGAAAGTGGTTCCACAAACTGAATATATTGCTCATCTCCTGCAAAAGGATCGGTCGAATAACGATCGGGCCAGTTGGTGTAATTGGGTGCTTGCTGCGAATAGAATAGCCAGAAACGACTTGTGGCCCATTCGCGTGCTATCGGGGCATACACTTCCTGCCAGATAAAAGCTAAACCACTATTCGGATTATACCAACCCCTGTCGATGGCTTCCTGCATGTAGTTTGAAGATGCTTTGAAATTTTCGGTGTCATCCAAATCAATTTCTTTAATAATGACCCAGTTGGGGATAATCAGTACATCATCATCAGGGACACGCTGGGCTGCCCAGATGCAGCCGGGTTTTCCGCTTTCCGGGGTCCAGTCGTTGCCCACGCTGAATAATTCCAAAACCCATGCTTCATTCGGATCCGCTAAAACCAGGTCTTCCGATTCACCCACGCAGGACGGCCTGAAACCATAAGTTTCCATTAGATGTGTAATTAAGTCCAGGGCTTCCTTTGCTGTTTTGCAACGCTGCAAGGCAAAAGCCTGTGCTTGTTCAACCGTCATTATTTGTTTGCAAACCGAAAAATCCAGTTTCAATTCATCTCGCTGGCTTGTGGTGCTTTCGCCAATGGCAAGCATGTATTCGTTCATCTGCGGATAGGCAGATTGAAAATAGGAATACGTTTCCCT
>CAZBDF010000056.1:0-5015 GCA_964490385.1 uncultured Lentimicrobiaceae bacterium
ACCCAACCAGATGTACTGGTTCCAAATGGTGATGCACACTGGCGGGTGAGGTTTGCACCTGACGAGCCGGGCAACTGGACATATGAAGTGGTTTGCCTCGACATTACCAGCTACAATGCATATCCTGTACAACCTTTTTATTGTGAAGATTCTCCTGATCCCGGATTTATCAGCATTACGCAAAACCAAAAGCTGGTGTTCGACAATGATGAGCCGTTTTTTGGTATTGGGACCAACCTGGCATGGGATGAATGGGGAAATGGATTTACCACCTACCTCAGCTGGATGGATGAATTGGCTGATAATGGTGGCAACTTTGCCAAACTTACGATGGCTCCCTGGTGGCTCGAATTGGAATGGAAAGAAACCGGGCTTGGAAATTACGATGCGCGGCAGGATCGTGCATGGGTAATGGACCGGATTATCGACAAAATGGATGAACAGGATATTTATCTTCAATTGCACTTTTTAATCCATGATGAGTTGCGGACCGAAAACACACCCGGATGGGCCCAAAACCCTTACAATTCGGCAAATGATGGGCCATGTAGCGATCCACAGGATTTTCTTGTCCAACAAGAGGCTAAAGATTTGTTCAAACGAAAAATCAGGTACATCTATGCACGCTGGGGATATTCAACGCAAATACAGTCGTGGGAAATATTGTCTGAAGCTGACATGATCTCGCCATGGAATTCTTTCAGTACCCAAACAATGGATTGGTGCAACGAAATGGCAGAATATACCGGGTCTATTGATAAGCAAAACAGGCCCGTTTCCTCAGGTTTTGCCATTCCACAAAACCACCCTGATGTGTGGAACAACAATGCAAACACATTTACACAATTACACCTTTATGATATCATCCCTGACCTTGAAATAAAAATTTACAGCTTCACCCGCTGGTATCTGGAAGCGTACCAAAAGCCGGTTGTCGTTGGTGAATTTTCGCTTGCCCATTACCCTGAGATCGTAACACAAACTGACCCCGACGGCATTTCTTTTCATAATTGCATCTGGTCATCTGCTTTTTCGGGAGCATTGGCAACGTCTATGTCGTGGTGGTGGAATAACTATTTAATTCCCCAGGGTTTGTTTACACATTTCCAGCCTATAGCTAATTATCTCAACCAGGTTGGACCTCCTGGTGTAAATCTCCAAGCTCAGGTTTTACACACAACCGCCGATTATAACGAATTGATAATAATTGATCCGGATTTTGGTAATTCGTTTGAAAAAGCTCCTGAGCACTATTTTATCGTCGATCCATCAGCTTACCTAAACCCTCTCGAAATCCATCTGGGGGAAGTATTGTACGGCTATTTCTTTAATTCTTCGAGAAACCCGCCAACTTTTAAGGTCAATTTTACCAAACCCGGTGAGTTTACTGTAAAAACCGGCGATGTGGCCACACTATCGAAAATCAGGATATCACTAAATGGAGTAGGGATTTTTGAGCAAAGTGCATCCTCAAATTCAACTTACACCATAAATGTACCTATTGGTGAACACGAAATAAAAGTGGCAAATGTAGGCAACGGCTATCTTGATGTCAGGGAATATAGTCTGTTGAATTATTCACCACGATTGAGGGCATTTGCCATGCGCGATCAAAAAAATGCCAAGGGTTGGATACAGAACAAACAATATAATTTCGAATATGTGAATACCAACGGGCAACCACAAGCACTCACGGGTGGTAAACTTCATTTTAACGACTTTGACTTAGGACTTTATAATTTAGATTGGTACGATTCGGACGGGAATTTTGAATCTTCACTTTCTGTTTTAAATTCTGGCGAAGTAATGATTATTGATGCCCCTGAAATTGTTTGGGATGGAGCTTTTGAACTCAAATTTCTCTCACCCTTCGTTGTCGATTTTACAGCAAATGTAAACTCCGGCGATGCTCCTTTAACAGCTCAGTTTACCGACCAGACCTTCGTTGGTGGAGTAAATGTAGATAGTCGTCAATGGGATTTTGGGGATGGGAATTTTTCGATGCAGCAAAATCCAACACACACCTACCAATCTCCCGGGATTTATGATGTAAAACTTAAGCTGGTTTCAGGAAATTATTCCGATTCCCTGACGAAGGGAAATTATATCACTGCCAATCAAGCGCTGCTTGCCGATTTTACCCAGGATAAAACTTCCGCGCTGGTTGGCGAGTTGGTGTTTTTTACCGATCTATCGCTGGGAGGGCCAACAAACTGGCATTGGAATTTCGGAGACAATAACATTAGCACACTAAAAAATCCGGCCCATCTATATACCCAGCCGGGATATTATTCGATTAGCCTCCTCATACAAAAAGCGGATAAATCTGATTTAATTATCAAAAACAATCTTATCGAAGTTTACCATCCACTGCTTGCTGATTTCGAAACTGACAAAGCATTTTATATAAAAGGAGAGGCCGCTCTGTTTAATGATTTATCGCAGGGTGGCCCGGATTTTTGGGTTTGGGATTTTGGCGATGGTAATACCGATTTTACCCAAAATCCATTACACATTTATGAGGAAACCGGCTCCTATTCCATTGCATTAAAAATAGCAGCAAACTGGAGGACTGACTCCATTGTGAAAGAAAACATACTTACTGTTGTTGATCCTTTGATTGCTGATTTTGAAGCAGCTAAAACGTTTGTTTATATTGGCGAAGAAATTCAATTTACAGACTTGACTGCCGGTGGCCCACTGTCGTGGGAATGGAACTTCGGTGATGGTAATAACAGCCAGATTCAGCATCCGGTTCATAGTTACCAGCAGGAAGGAAATTTTACCGTCAAACTGAAAGTTAGCAACAATTACCTTGAGGATTCCCTGGAAATCATCAATTATATTACTGTGGCCGAACCTCTTGTTGCTGATTTTATAGGTGAACCAAAGAATGTGTTGATCGGCCAGGATGTGCAATTTAACGATTTATCAACCGGTTCGCCAACATTCTGGGTGTGGGATTTTGGCGACACTACCAATGGGATCGGCTCAAGCACAGTTCATAAATATTGGCATCCCGGAGATTATCGGGTTAGCATGACAGTTTTTGCCGGGGACAGCACCGATATCAAAATAAAAGAAAATTACATTCATGTTTTCGATTCGCTGATTGCAGATTTTTATGCCCTGCCCACGGAAGTATATATTGGCGAAGCGGTTCAATTTTTTGATGATTCGAGAGGCACCGAGTTGCAATGGGAATGGGATTTTGGTGACAGCCAAAACAGTCAAATTCAAAATCCTGAACATATATTTGATTGGGAGGGAAGTTTCAGCATCAAGCTAAAAATCTTTAATGAATATTTTGAAGACTCCATTATCAAGGAAAATTATATCACTGTTGTTGAGCCTTTAATAGCCGGGTTTACAGCAGACACAACCAAAGTATTGGTGGGCCAGGAGATTCAGTTTATCGATTTATCTGTTGGGGGGCCAACATTTTGGATATGGGATTTTGGCGACAACACAGTTACCTTTGGCCAAAATCCTGTGCACTATTATTTGCAAACCGGTAATTATTCAGTGTCACTTGAAGCCACACGGGGCGACTCCACAAACCTTACCATCAAGGAAAATTACATCGAGGTGCGCGACACATTGCTCGCTGATTTTTATGCGGGACAAACAGAAGTTAGGGCAGGCAACCCGGTTCAATTTTTCGATATTTCACGGGGGGAACCTAATAAATGGTTTTGGGATTTTGGGATTTCAAAAATCAATCCCATGCAAAATCCAGTTTTCACCTATCAAAATCCCGGCACTTATTCGGTGCAACTAATTGTGAAAAATGATTTTGATGCCGATACCTTGAGCAGAGAAAATTATATTACCGTTTTACCGGCATTAATTTCTCAGGAAATAATATTGCCTGATGGGTGGTCCGGCTTATCCACTTTTATCAACCCACTTGATACAGCCATTGAAGAGCTACTGATGCCCCTTGGTGTAAACCATATTTTTTCGATGAACCACACAGGATTTTATTGGCCATCCCAAAACACGAACACCATCAACAACTGGAATCCATATGATGGGCTGATTATAAAAATGGCTGAAAGCGATACCCTGACAATAATTGGCGAAGGATACTTAAATGATCAGGTCGGGATTTTGGGAGGATGGAATATATTTCCGGTGGTGAATACCTGTGGTGAAAATACAACACAGATGTACGAAAAACTAAGCGACACACTTGTATTGATCAAGGAAATTGCCGGTACAAAAGTTTTTTGGCCAGAATATGGAATCAATACGCTTGAAATGATAGAACCCGGCAAGTCCTATTATTCACTTACAAATTTTGAAACCATTTATCAGTACCGCGAATGCGATGGGGAACCTATATTCAAAAATACTGTTGTGCCAGGACCCATTTACAATCCCTGGAATAATTTTACCAAAACACCTCAATCTCACCTGCTGGCAATTTTACCGGGTGCAATTAATTTACCTTCCCCGGGAAACAATAAAATCACCATGGGTGTATTTAACGAAAAAGGTGTTTGCTCGGGATTCATTAACTTAGAACAAAACAAGAAGGCTGAATCAGCCGTACTGGTTGCCTTTAGTAAGGATGAACATTCTAGTGGTTCGTCAGGATTGTCTGAAGGTGAAAAGATGGAATTCAGAATATTTAATGAATCAATCAATGAAACTTATGCTGTTGAACTTTCCTTCGATACCAAATTTCCCGATCAGGACAAGTTTGCTACCAACGGACTTTCGGGTATAAACGGGATTGAGATTACAGGAATATTGGAAGATGACTTACAGGAAAATGATTTTTTCATTTACCCAAACCCCGGAAGTGGAATTTTCTTTATTGACCTTACACTTTTGAACCAGCCTTTCCAAGTTGAGGTATTTTCTTCGATGGGCAAATTGTTAAAGCCCCCAATAGATGAACTAAACGGCATAACATCCATCGACCTAAGCGGGAGGGCAAAGGGAATTTATTTTGTGAAGATTAATTCGGGAAAGATATCGACTACCAAAAAAGTTGTGCTTCGATA
>CAZBDF010000056.1:5115-15096 GCA_964490385.1 uncultured Lentimicrobiaceae bacterium
AAAAAATATTTACTTCCGCTCAATGAATTGAGTAAATTTGCTCAATGATTTGAGTAAATTTATTGAGAGAATTGAGTAAAAAGTATTGATATGATTGAAAGGTTTCAATTACAGTTATTTAGCAATAGAATTGCTGAAGAAAGAAAATTCATTCAGGTGATAATGGGGCCACGGCAGGTTGGAAAAACCACCATGGTCCACCAATTCCTAAATAAAACAACAATCCCACACCATTTTATTTCTGCTGAAGGTATTAGAGATTTGTCATCAACATGGATAGAGCAACAATGGGAAACGGCGCGGATACAACAAAAACAAAATAGCGACAGGGAGTTTTTGTTGCTTATTGATGAAATTCAAAAAATATCGAATTGGAGTGAAATGGTAAAGTTACTGTGGGATGAGGATACGCGCTTTAACACCCCGATAAAAGTGGTTATACTTGGGTCTTCGAGTTTGCTCATACAAAAAGGGCTCAGCGAATCAATGGCCGGGAGGTATGAAATAATCCAGATGCCGCATTGGAATTATATAGAAATGAAGAACTCCTTTGGATTTACCCCGGAGCAATATGCCTGGTTCGGTAGTTACCCGGGAAGTGCTGAATTGATTTCTGATGAAGAAAGGTGGAAAAACTATATCACTAATTCATTGATAGAGGCGAGCATTTCAAAAGATGTTTTAATGATGACCACCATTTATAAGCCAGTGTTGCTCAGAAACCTTTTTGAAGTGGGCTGCCAGTATTCGGGGCAAATTTTATCTTTCACAAAAATAGTGGGGCAATTAATTGATGCCGGAAATACAACAACCCTGGCACATTACCTTCATTTACTTGATACTGCTGGATTATTAGGTGGCCTTGAAAAATACTTTACAGGAAAAATTAGACAGCGGTCGTCAAGTCCAAAATTTCAGGTCTTTAACAATGCGCTTTTCAGTGCCCAACGAATTGAAACGTTTGAAGAAGTAATATCAAACCCCGCACTATGGGGACGAATAGTTGAATCAGCAATCGGAACACATCTATTGAGCTATTCGAAAAGTGAAAACTTTAAGCTATTTTATTGGAGGCAGTCTGGACTTGAAGTTGATTACGTGCTTGCAAAGGGCGACCAGGTAATTGGGATGGAAGTAAAGACCGGGCATCTGAAATCCAATTCTGGCATGGACGCTTTCAAAAAATCATTTCCATCTGCAAAACTCATACTTGTTGGTAAGAATGGAATTCCATGGCAAGAGTTTTTAGAAATCAATCCGGGTTTGCTTTTTGATTATCATGGTCATTGATAGTGTTATGAATTGATTGATGATTAACGATTTTTGATTTCAGAAGTGTGAGACCATGTCATTCCCAAAGGATGTGTGATTAAAAAACACCTATACCATATTTCCCATATATACCCTATACCCCGCCCTGCCATCACCCCTACAACCTCACATCCACCTTCTTCACCATCACATTTTTCCATTCCGCAAAGGTTCCATCAATAATTTTCTCCCTTGCAGTTTTTACCAACCAAAGATAAAAGGCCAGGTTGTGCTGACTGGCAATCATCAGGGCGAGGTACTCGTTTGCAATAAACAAATGCCTGAGATAGGCTTTGGAGTATTGTGTATCAACAAAGGAATGTCCATTTGGGTCGATGGGTGAAAAATCAGCCTTCCATTTTTCATTTTTCATGTTCATGATGCCTTCGCTGGTAAAGAGCATCCCATTTCTCCCGTTGCGTGTGGGCATCACACAATCGAACATATCCACGCCAAGGGCGATGCCTTCAAGAATGTTTGCTGGTGTGCCCACTCCCATCAGGTATCGGGGTTTGTCTTTGGGCAAAATCGAACAAACCAGGTCGGTCATTTCATACATCATTTCGTGTGGCTCACCAACCGACAATCCCCCAATGGCATTTCCTTCGGCTCCCCTTGAAGCAATAAACTCAGCCGATTTCTTACGAAGGACAGCATAGGTACTGCCCTGAACAATAGGAAAAAGGGCCTGCTTATGGCCATACTTTGGTTCAGTGTTTTTGAATTGTGCAATACACCTGTCGAGCCAGCGATGGGTCATTTCCATCGAATTTTTGGCATAATCGTATTCGCAGGGATATGGTGTGCACTCATCAAAAGCCATCATAATGTCGGCGCCAATGATGCGCTGGATATCCATGGCATATTCGGGAGTAAACAGGTGGCGGGATCCATCGATGTGCGACTGAAAGTGCGCGCCTTCTTCAGTAAGCTTGCGCTTGGCCGAAAGCGAATAAACCTGGTAGCCCCCACTATCTGTAAGCATGGGCAAACCCCAGCTATTGAACTTGTGCAAACCACCTGCCCTTTCAATAATGTCCAGCCCCGGCCTGAGATATAAATGGTAGGTATTCCCCAGGATAATCTGAGCTTTCACATCATCTTTCACATCCCTGAAATGAACAGCTTTTACTGTACCTACCGTTCCCACCGGCATAAAAATCGGGGTTTGTATTTTACCGTGATCGGTGGTGATTTCCCCGGCACGTGCTGAGCTTTTGGGGTCGTTGGAAAAAAGTTTAAAGTTCATAAGATGTTTATAAAAAAAAGAAATTATAATGCAAATATGGCTCGCAACCGCCCACTTGCAATATACTTATTGATTTCTTGTATGTTTCTGTTTCTACTCATTTTTCCAAACGAACGCAGCCTGGCTGTGGTCCATGATTTGCAATAGGTACTGGCTTTATTTTCAATCCTCCTCGTAACCCAACTCTAATTGATTTTCTGGGTCTAAATTGTTCTTGTCTGAAATTACACTTCGCCCTAACTCTTTTTCCGTATTCTTTCGAGCATCTCCTGCAACTTTTCCTCCTCGATGTGCCACTTTCTTATTGTCATGAAATGTCTTAGGCTTTTCCTCTTTCGAAATTTCCGTAGTAACACGCTCTCCTAACATTGTAAAAATCAACTCCAAATCGTCCATGTTGTCACGCAAATTTACTTTTGATTTGACTGGTAGATTCTTAAGTTCCTTATATTCGCCTGGAGTCATTCCAAAAGTTGCTTTTGAAATTTCTGCGGTCAGAATGGCAAAATTCCGCTGTTCCTTAATTCCTCTTTCTTGCCACTCATCTGTCAAGTTCTGACGAATTGCAATCCCTCTCAATCGTTTGTCAACCCAGTCTTTTGAATACCCTTTTCTCTCGTATATTTCCTTCATCCGTTCTTGTGCCAATTCAGGATTCTCAATCTCATCTAAACGCTCTTTTCCTACTTGAGCAAGCCACTGTTTAAATGGCTCTGCTTTTTTAGATGGGATTGATTGGATTAACCTAAAAACGTTTTTTGTGTTTCCAGCAAGTATATTTCTTTTCTTTCCTGATGAAGTTTCCATCGCTACCTGGGGACAATTTGTCCCTATGTAGGTTTTCAATTCTTCATCTCGTTTCCTAATCTTTTTTAGATAGTCCGTTGGATTCTCACTGTCTGTTAAAACAGCAACAATATCAACTAATGAATAATACCATTCTTCATTATGCCACGCTCTACGCACATCCGTGCCTTGAAATACAACAATCTTGTTATGTTGGATATTGTTTTTATCTTCAGGAATACTCATTTACAATGATTAATATACTTAAAATCTACTGGTTAACTATCAAATACAAATGTAAGTATGAACTGGGAATGGTTTCATTTTTTATACACAAAAAAATCAAAGTTCAGGGCTGTTTCAAGCTTGTGCCTAACGAACAAATATTTCTTTACTTCACGCTTCATAAATCAATCTCTTAAGCTCTATATCACTTTTCATGTGTCTATTTTTTTCAAAAATACAACAATTCCATAATTCCTATTAGGCATCCTTGCACAATTCAATAAATGCGTTTAAATCAGAATGCAGCATACGCTCAAGTTCCCCAAAATTATCCGGCCTTGTGCGAGCATACAGAAACCCATAAATATGAAACTGCCTTGCGTCAACTTTTCTCAATTCCAGGGGCCGTTCAATTTGTTCCAGCAATTTATCATAATCGAATGACCCGATCTCATTGGCATCGTAGCCTGTGTTGTTGTTCAGGATTATGATACTGAAAATCTCATTGGTACAAGTTGAAAGAATAAGAGGCCAATCAGGAGCTTTGTTTTCCATCAGCATTTGGTAAGGATTGAAACCATAGGCATAATGCGTCAACTCTGCCGAGGTACACCATCCGCCAAACCTTAAAGGGTTCACTTCAATCGGGACAATTTCCCCTTCCTGGTTTACCCGCACTTCCATGTGTAGCGGGAAGTTTTTCAAGTTGACCAGCTTACCAAGTTTTTCAAGAAAGCCAGTAAACCTCTGCAGGTTATCAAGTATCACCTGTTTCGAAGTAATGTACAACCTGTCACTCATATCTTCAGCAGAAGCAAAAATATGTTTCATCATCCCCAAAATCACAGGTTTTCCTTTACTATCAAAGTAGGCATCAATGGTATATTCGTCTCCTTCAATAATCTCCTCAATAATAAACTTCTCAGTATCCACAACTTCCGTTGGGTAGGTATCTTTTACAATGTCAATTTCTTTCCTGATCTTATCCCTGACTTCCGGCCAGTTTTTGCGATCGGAAACCCTGTAAACACCAAGGCTAAAAAAGCCTACTGAGGGCTTTATGATAAAAGGCATTGGCAACTCATCCACATCAAGGTTTTGCAATTCATCAAGCGAAACCGCTTTGAAGAAAATATCGGGATACATTTTTGAAAGCAATTCCCTGAACTTTACTTTATCTTTAAAAATACTCACCTTTTTGGGCAAGGTGCTAAAGTCTAAATTTTCGGCAATCCAGCCCACCGAATTCTCCGAAGATGTATAAATCATCGATTCAGGATTACTCTTCATGTGCTGAACCACTTCGGTTTCTTCCATAAAATTTATTCCATTTAATGGAAGTAACCCTTGTGATGCTTCATTGCGCAATACCGGAAATTGAAATCTTTCAAGTGTAGTTTTTAAAAGCTCAGATACATAGGGTTTATCGATTATTATCAAATTCATTTAATATGTTTATATTTAGTAGAGACCTTCCAGGTTTTGCTAATAAGACCACATTGTCATAAAGTTCTCTCATGGTCCTAAATGAGAAACCTGGAAGGTCTATTCATTCATTTCCATTTCAATAGTTTGCGATTAGTTGTCATTAGTAATGATGTTACATCAACAATTTGACGTAAAAAATGCAAAAATAGGCAAATCAATGCTGGGCTTAACGGAACTAATAATTTGTAAGATTTTTATTAACCATTCAATATTTTTCGATAGGGAATGATACTTTTGCCGGCTACAAAATCCAGTTATGACTTTTGAATTTGATTTTTTAAACGACCCCTTACTAATGTTACTTTTTGGGGTATTTATATTTTCCCTCCTGGTGCAATTGGGTTATTTTTGGATTGTATTTGGCAAACTGGCATTTTTCAAACCCAAACAAATTTCGGACGGGCAACCCCCGGTTTCGGTAGTTATTACGGCCTACAACCAATACTCCGACCTGAAAAAAAACCTTCCGTATTTCCTTGAGCAGGATTATCCTGAGTTCGAGGTAATGGTAGTCAACGATAACTCCGAAGATGGATCAACTGAATTGCTTCAGGATTTCTCTCATCTTTACAGTAACTTAAGTATTGTTAACCTGAAACAGAACCTCAACTGGTTTAAGGGAAGGAAGTTCCCCCTTTCCTTGGGAATAAAATCAGCACGTCACGAGGTATTGATCCTCAGTGATCCCATCTGCCGACCGGTTTCAAAAAGCTGGATAAAGGAAATGGTATCGGCGTACACTCCTGCAAGCGAAATAGTGCTGGCATATTCTACATATGACACTAAATCGAAGTTGAACCTGTGGTATCGGTTCTCAGCTTTTTACGATGGTTTGTTTTATTTATCGATGGGGCTGGCTGGTAAACCATTTAAGGGAATCGGGAAAAATCTTTCGTACCAGAAACAATTGTTTTACAAGAACAAAGGTTTTAGTTCGCACTACAAAATTAATGTGGGCGACGATGAAATATTCATCAATAAAACAGCAAAAAAACAAAATACTTGCATCCAATTATCGCCCGGGAGTAAAATGGCTGTGGTAAAAACCATCTCTTTTGCAAACTGGCTTAAGGGCGAAAAAACACGCATTCTCATCCGAAAGTTTTTTAAAACAGGTAGCCGCATATTTATTTCACTTTTCAATACAACGGCACTATTGTTTTTTGCTTCGTTTACAGCACTTTTAATATTTGGTTTCGACTGGGTGCTTTTGATCCCGCTCTTTGGTTTGCGCCTCGTTAGTCAGCTAATAATTTTTGGCTTTGCAGCTAAAAAACTAAACGAAAAAAGGCTTTTGCTACTCTCACCCCTACTCGAACTACTGGTGATGCTCACCGACTTTTTTATTTGGTTAGGCCTGCTTTTTGGCAGGAAAAATAAATGGAAATAGAATCATGAAAAAATACAACTTCGATGAGCTCATCGCCCGGGAAAACACGGATTGTGTAAAATATGATCTCAGGGAAATGTTCTTTAAAACTGAAGATGTGCTACCGATGTGGGTGGCCGATATGGATTTTCGTACACCCGATTTTATTATTGATAGCATCAAGTCGCGGCTGGATCACGAAATACTTGGATACTCAATCCGGGGCGAAGGTTTTAATGATTCCATAGTTGCCTGGATGAAGAACCGCCATGACTGGGATATTAAACAAGAATGGATCAGTTTTAGCCCGGGTGTGGTTCCTGCTGTAAATATGATCGTACTTGCCTTTACTGAGCCCGGCGATAAGATCATTGTTCAACCACCCGTATATTTTCCATTTTTTATGGCCATCGAAAACAATCGAAGAACAAAAGTTGAAAACCCATTAAAACTTGAAAATGGCCGCCTGTGTATGGATTTTGATGATTTACGGATCAAAGCCAAAGGTGCAAAAATGATCATCCTCAGCCACCCTCACAATCCCGGCGGCAGCGTATGGACAAAAGAAGAACTCACCCAACTTGCAGAAATCTGCATTGAAAATGATGTATTAATGGTATCCGATGAAATCCATTCAGATCTCCTCTTCGAAGGCTTTCAACATATTCCGCTGGCATCAATTTCTGAGGAAGCTGCACAAAAAACAATCACCTGCAATGCTCCATCAAAAACATTTAACCTCGCCGGCCTGGCCACTTCCTACCTTATCATCCCCAACAAAGATTTGCTCGACAACTATAATAAAATGCTGAACGACAAAATGCATGTGAATATGGGCAACATGTTTGGCCCCATTGCATTAAAATCTGCCTATGGGCAGGGTGAAGAGTGGCTGAAACAATTGCTTGACTACGTTTGGGGGAATGTCTGTTATGTTGATGATTTCCTGAAAAAGGACATTCCGCAAATCAAAGCAATCATCCCCGAATCGACTTATATGATTTGGCTCGACTGCCGTGAACTTGGTTTGGAAGGCGATGCCCTGAAGGATTTCTTTATCACAAAAGCAAAAGTTGGTTTTAACGATGGCCGGGTTTTCGGTACAGGTGGCGACGGCTTTATGCGTATAAATGTTGCCTGCCCACGAACGATGGTAAAACAGGCAATGGAGCAGATTAAGACAGCAATTTTGAAGATTGATATTGTGGTATTGTGATTATTTTGAATTTTTCAAATCAAATATCGAGTAGATTTTTTTAGTCTAAAGACGGACACAATTAAGAGATAACATAGGAAGGGGGATTTTAACACAAATCCGGCGAAGCTATTCTGCCACGGTATTGTTATTTAAAGCTGAAATAATTATCAACTGATTGTTTAATCGTATCTTTAATCTCAGCCCAAAACACCTTTTCAAACATTTTTGGCATTTCATCATTCTCAGCATCTACAAAATAGGAGAGGCTTTTCAATACCATGAACTCAGAGCCGTCATGGTATTTCTGATTGTAGAATTGCAGCATCTGATTCAGGGAAAACTCCTTTAACAGGAAATACAAATCGATAAAATCTTTTTTCGAACCCCTACCCGTTATTGCAGAAAGCTTCATGGCAGCAATATCCTTTTTACTTGCTAATCTCAGATTATTAACGCTAAGTTCTTCATCAATCCATGGATAGGGATAATTAACCAAATCAACTTTAATATCATCTAAAAGGTAAATAAAAATATTGGGACTCTTTTTCAAAGGAGAAACCCTAGCAATCGAATTAAGGATATTGTTCAATTCAAGACTATCAGTAGGCATTTTACCAAACAAATCAATATCCACGGAGTTGCGATGGCCTAATTGTAAAGCAAGGCTTGTGCCTCCAACAAGCCGAAGGTTTTCGAACTCAGGAACCTGCATTAACTTCCTTAAAAGTTCCAGTGTTGAGGTATCGATTGTTGAAAAGTGTAACATCTGAATTTCTCTTTAGGGATTTTTGATAGCATGGAAATAAACGAAAGAGAACGGGGATCGAGGTCTTTGATAGTAAGTGCAATTTTTGTAATTTCCTGAATGCCTACATTCCGATAAAGTAAATCCCAGTCTTTTATTAATCCATAATCCAAAACCCGTTTTACTATATATGTGCTATGTTTTTCAAAGCTTATAGTTTCGGCATTTACATCCCAAAATAAATGAGGTGATAATTGTTTAATGTCAATGTTTGTGTTTTCCATTTTTAGAATTCGATAATTGCAAAGATAATATTCTTAGTGTAAGATTTTGGCTTTAGTATTTTTGGAATCCCTACCTTTGTCTTTAAATTTTAAACCTGATTTTTATGAGAAATACCGCCATCGCACTATTGACCTTTTCGCTTTCAATTTCGGAAGGGTTTAAAGCCCTGACTGCAAGGAGGGGTTGGAAACCCTGGATTGAGAATACATTAAAATTAGGGTCGCTATCCCCTCGTTCCTCGGGGCTTGTCTGCCTCGCCATAAGGCGGGCATCCCTTCTCATTATATTTTCAGTATTGATTTCGCAAACAGCAACTGCCCAAAGCACCCAGGAACTTCAGCAACAAATTGAAGCACTCAATGGGCAAATTGAAGATATGCGGCATACTTTTGACGTGCTGGATAAACACATCGACGACCTGTTGTGGTACGAAAAAGTAGGCGACATTGCTTTCGTTGACAAGGTTTATATTTATGGCCCGCCAAAATGGAAAGAAGAAAGCCCCACAGCACAAGGTGCCGGAAACCCGGTTAAATTCTGGACTTATACCTTCGTACCCAAATCCATTGATCCGGAAAAGAAATATCCTTTAATCGTGTTCCCTCATGGTGGGGTTCATTCAGATTTTTCGACTTATTATGCGCACATTGTCCGGGAGCTGATTTCGCAAGGATACATCATCGTTGCTGCTGAATACCGTGGAAGTACAGGCTATGGAAAAGGCCATTACAAAAAGATTGATTACGGTGGCCTGGAAACCGAAGATGTAAAAGCCAGCCGCGACTACATGATCGAAAACTTCGACTTCGTCGATAAAAACCGGGTTGGCATTATAGGCTGGAGCCATGGTGGATTAATCGCGCTGATGAATATTTTCGACCACCCCGACGATTACCAGGTGGCATACGCTGGTGTGCCTGTAAGCGACATTATCGCCCGCATGGGCTATCAGACACAGGATTACCGCGACCTTTATTCAGCAGATTACCACATCGGGCAAACGGCCTATGAAAATGTGGAAGAATACCGCCGCCGTTCACCCGCCTGGAACGCCCATAAAATGAAGGATACGCCACTGTTGATCCAAACCAATACCAACGACGATGATGTGAACGTACTGGAGGTAGAGCACCTTATCAAATCGCTAAAAGCTGAGGGCAAGCAATTTGAATATGAAATTTTCGATGATGTTCCTGGTGGCCATTCCTTCAACCGTATGGATACAAAAATCGCCCACGAAGTAAGGGTTGGGATTTACAAATTTTTGGATCAATATCTTTCACCTCCGGCGCCTATCAAAAGTGTAAAGGCATTGAAAAAAGCAG
>CAZBDF010000057.1:0-15024 GCA_964490385.1 uncultured Lentimicrobiaceae bacterium
AGGGACGATGCCTTTCCGGATGAGCATTATGAAAAATACTATCGAAAACTTCGAGGGAAAATCATAGATGGTTCATCAGAAGTAAGCTTTGAAGACCTGCCCGAAGGAAAATACGCGGTAAATATTTTGCATGATGAAGACAGTGATGGTAAAATTAAAAAAGGAATTATCCTGCCAAAAGAAGGTATCGGATTTTCCAATTACCAATCCATTGGATTGTTCAACAGACCTACTTTTAGCAAAGCTTCCTTTGAATTGCAAGGCGATAAAGAAATTGTGGTAAACATCATATACTTGTAATAATTAATTCAATCAAAGCTTTGAAACTTTCACCGGAAGATAAAATATTGAATTCAGCCAGGAAAATATTCCTGCTATATGGATTTCATGGAGCTACCATTCAAAAGATTGCTGACGATGCCGGGGTAAGTAAATCGGCTGTTCATTATTATTTCAGGTCGAAAGAGAAATTATACCAAAGGGTTATTGACGTGGTTGCGCAAATAATCCTAAACAATCACATCAGGGAACACCAAGCTATTGTATTGTTTATTATTAATGAGATGCACAATAATAAAATTATGTTTATCAATACATTAAACAAATCAATACGTACAGATTGGCCCGGAATAATCAAAAGCCTGTTATCAAGTACCTTCTCCTCAACTTTCCATGAAGAAGCCATAAGAATATCGATTTAGCAGAGAATATTTTTATCAGTATCGTCCTGGAAAAATACTATTACAGTCAGGTCGGTGGGCTTTTCCATAAAGGTTTCATTCATGTTGTAGCTTTCGGTAATTGTAACTGTATTTCCAACGCTTAAGGCTTCCAGTATGGTTCCACTTGAATCAGGAAGCATCTTCAATCATCACATTGTTAAATCCTTTAAAAAATCTACAAGAAAAACAATCTACCTTACAACCGATAACTTTTTAGTTGCACTATTTGACGCAGTTTCCAGACGGTAATAATAAACCCCGGTTTTCAAGCGGCTGGTGTTTAATTGATAATAATGAGTCCCCGTTTGTTCGCTTCGGTTTACCATATCCAGCACCTTTTTGCCTGACATATCAAATAAAGATAAATTTACATGAGATTCAGCAGGAAGTGAATATGAAATTCGAGTGCTTCCATTCGAAGGATTTGGTGCATTCTGATGAAGGGCAAAAGAATTTGGCCCAATATTTTCATCATCAATCCCCACAGTGGTTGACGCTTGCTTTATTACAATTTCATTGTCTTTATCAAACATAATAGCTCCCGGCTGTTTGTCAAAATTAAACCAGAAAAATTGCTGGTTTTCATCGTTCATCACCCGGACTGTAGTATCTGAGCCATCGGTAAAATACACCCATATTTCAATAGGGATGGGGAAGAAAGGAGCGTTGGTTTGAACCTGGTTAGCCAAAAAGTTAAGGTTCCAGGTGCCATCGCCCATATCGGTATAGGAATATTCATTTTGGTAAATGGGGTGATTAGGTTCCTTTACCCAATGATCAAAAAACCAGTCAAGTTCCATTCCACTGCTATCTTCAAGCTTTGCCTGGAAATCTTCGGTAACTGCGTTTTTATACCTGAAATTTGCAGTGTCGGTGGCGTAAGCATAAATTGCAGGGAAAAATACTTCATCGGTCATCGAATACCTCAATAAGTGTAGCATACAGGAACTTTTGCAATAGGTGATGGCATAGTTAAACAAAGTATTGTTGCCAGGAGTATTCTCTGCCCAATCGGGATTATAAACCGGCCAGCCAGGATTGGCAGACAAATAGTAAGAGGCGTTATTCTCAACATCATCTTTATAGGCAGCATATCCACCATCCCTTTCCCACCATAGCGATTCCGACCATGTGGCAAAACCTTCATTCAGCCATAGATCGGCCCAGGTGCCAGGACTGATAGCATCGCCAAACCACTGGTGGGCAAATTCATGGCAAATCAGGCTTTCGCCCCAGCATCCCGGACAAAGGCTGGTCAGGGATTGGTTTTCCATTCCACCCCAGGCAAACTCATTATTTAATGTGGCAAATCCATCCTTTTCGAAAGGGTGTTCGCCGTAAAAATCATAAAACCAATCAGCCATTTGGGGAACTTTTTCCTGCATCACATAAAGATTTTCTCCGTTGTTGTAATAAAAACGGATGGGCATTGGGTCGCCCGGAGTTGAAGGACGGTCCCAGTAAACAATGTCGAGGTTCCAGTTTTTCTTGGCCGACATTACCATGATGTAAGTAGCAATTGGGTCGCGGCTGATCCAGTTAAACCAGGTAGTATCAGCAACAGTGGTGGAGTCGGCTAAACGACCATTTGAACCAAACAATACATCAGAAGGAACTTTTGCCGTTAGATCGAGAGTGGCTTTGTCGGATGGCCGGTCGTAGCAAGGGAACCATTTGCGCGCACCCTCAGGTTCGCAATCGGTAAAGATGAATCCGCCACTACAATAAAAGGCGCCATCTTCAACATTCTTATGGTAATAATCAACTTTCACATCAACAATATCCCCGGGGTTGTAGGTCTGGTCTAACTGAATTGCAAGCGTATCGTCCTGGTGTGAGAATGATATGCCAGCCAAACCGATCCCGTTGACTTGAATAGATGAGTTTACTGCGTTCAGTTTAATTACGTCAATTGCCGTGTCAACCCTGAAGGTGATGATGTTGCTGGCATAATAATCTTGAGGATAAGGGCTATTGAAGTTATCGTATAAATCAAGGTCTAATGTGTAGTTTAATACATCAAACTTGTGTGCCGGGGTATTTGGGCTTTTCAGCATTTGCAATTGATGCGGGTTTGAGGCTTTCTTGTGCGCACATTGGTAGGCACCTTTGTCGTGGAGGTCAACCTGGGCAAAAATTGAGTAGCTGAAAATAAAAGTTAGTGAAATGAGTGCCAGTAGTTTGTTCATTATATATGGATGTTTTAAATGTTAGTAATAGGGGCAAAAGTAGTCATTTACATTGAAGTAGTGACATATGTACTTAACACCAAAAAAGACCACCCCGTATTTGGAATGGCCTTTTTTAACCCTACTATTTATGAAAAGTTTACAAGTTTCTGTTCGAGTGATCAACTCATGGGTGCACGACAAATTGCATTCATTTTTGAATCAACCTGAATTTATGTAGGTTTTGGCTCCAGAGGAGCCGAATATTGGTGGAAGGTATTACGATTATAGGGAAGGGCGCCACGTAGTGGTGCGATAGATTTTCTCTTTGAGTATGAAACATCCTCCCAAAGGGGCAGGCTGCACCTCTGGCGCGGTTTCACCTGATTGTCTGAGATATTTACCAACATATGGCCCCTCTGGGGCCAGACTAGTAGCTACGGTCTATTATGAGTTGAATCGCGGAGTATTGAGTACAATTGATCCCGGCTAAATCTTACTGTGCAATTTGTCGTGCACCCCAACTCATCTCACTGAATAAATTGACACTGCAAAAATAATTTACTGAATCGGGTTGAGGTGGGTTTTATGAGTTACAAAAGCAGTACAGTACCGAAAAAGTTTATTACAAAAACTATACATAAAGTGTCAAATCGCAGCTTGACAGGTGTTTAGCTGTGATGGCCTATTCGTAATCATCGTTTTTCGGTGTGCTAACTTCAGATTGTATTTGGCTTAGCCTGGTGATGACGTTCTCGTATATTTTTTCGTAGAGTTGGAGGTTTTGTTTGTAAAAGGAGAGGCTTTCCTCAAATTTTTCCTTGTTGGTGTTATGTTTAACAAAAACCTTTTCAAAGCTAACAATTGCCAGGGAGTCTTCAAATTTCCCTGTCAATCTATGTTCTCTCATAACAGCTTCGATCAGTTGCATATCAACAATTACATCAACCATCGAGTCGGGTTGGATGATGTTTTCAGGTACTTTTTCGCTGGAAAGGTCTTCCTTGGGTGCACAAGAAAAAAGCAATAGAATTGGAACAAAAATAAGTAGGAATAGCCTTTTCATCGGATGTAACCCAGGATTTCTAATTTCCAACATCCGACATAAACTTGATCCTCATCAGGCGAATCTCTTCTTCATTAAATTCCTCCTCGCCCAATTCGTCAAGGGCATCTTGAATGGAGTCGGATTCCGCTTCGCTGAAATATTCAATGATTTCTTCCTGGTGGTATTGATCAACGTATTCCTGGATATAATAATTGATGTTGAGTTTAGTGCCCGAAGAAACAATACGTTCAATTTCCGTCAGTAGTTCATCAACCGTCAGTCCTTTGGTGTTTGCAATATCTGCAAGCAACAGTTTCCTGTCGATGCTTTTTATTACATACACTTTCAATCCCGATTTGTTTACAACCGATTTAACCACCATATCATTGGGGCGCATGATATCATTTTCCTCAACGTAGTCTTGAATAAGGTCGAGGAAAGGTTCGCCGTATTTTTGGGCTTTTCCGGTACCAACACCCGTAATTTGGGTAAGTTCCTCCATCTTCACCGGGTACTGAATCGCCATATCTTCTAAAGATGGATCCTGAAAAATAACGAATGGTGGTAGTTTTTCATTTCGCGAAATTTGTTTTCTCAAATCCTTCAACATCGAAAACAATGTTTGATCGGCAGAACTTGTTTTGTGGGCACCACCGGCAGTCATGATATCATCATCATCCGGATTGTCATAATCATGGTCCTTGGCCAACATGATCGAAAACGGTTCTTTGAGAAATTTATGACCTTCCTCAGTCATTTTCAACAAACCATAATTATCGATATCTTTTGTAACTAAATTTTTAATGAGGGCCTGCCGGATCACTGCATTCCAAAATTTTCCATCACGATCGGCGCCCCGGCCAAACGATTTAATAATATGGTGCTTGTACGACTTAAGGGTAGCAGTGTTCTTTCCGACTAAAATGTTGACGATGTGTTTTGCCTTAAAAAGTTCTTTTACTTCAA
The DNA here is from genome assembly GCA_964490385.1 of uncultured Lentimicrobiaceae bacterium. Lineage (GTDB taxonomy): Bacteria > Bacteroidota > Bacteroidia > Bacteroidales > 4484-276 > 4484-276. The sequence continues at coordinate 4,905 of CAZBDF010000057.1, forward strand.
GGATGGCCTGCAAGGCAATAATTACATAATCCTGTCCTTCAAATTTTTCTTTTGGGTGAAGACAGTTATCACACGACCCGCAGTTTTCGGCGGGATATTCTTCACCAAAGTAATGCAATAACTGTTTGTGGCGGCAAATTGAAGATTCAGCATACGAAACGGTTTCGAGCAACAGTTGCTGGGCAATTTCCTGTTCGGCAACCGGCTTGCCTTTCATGAATTTTTCTAATTTTTGAATGTCGTCGTAGCTGTAAAAGGTAATGCAATTTCCTTCTCCATCGTCACGGCCAGCCCTTCCGGTTTCCTGGTAATAGCCTTCAAGGCTCTTGGGCATATCATGGTGGATAACGAAGCGCACGTCTGGTTTGTCTATTCCCATGCCAAAGGCGATGGTTGCCACAATCACATCCTCATCTTCCATAAGGAATTTATCTTGGTTCGTGCGGCGTGTTACTGCATCTAACCCGGCATGATAGGGCAGGGCCTTAATTCCATTAACTGCCAAAGTCTCGGCAAGTTCTTCAACTTTTTTACGGCTCAGGCAATAAACGATGCCCGATTTACCAAGGTGTTGTTTGATGTATCTGATTATATCTTTGATGACATCTGTTGTTTTTGGACGAACCTCGTAATAAAGGTTTGCCCTGTCGAAGGATGATTTGTAAACCTCAGCATCGAGTATATTCAGGTTTTTTTGAATATCGTGTTGTACTTTGGGAGTTGCGGTGGCTGTTAGGGCAATTACCGGAACGTCATGCCCGATTGCTTCGATAATTGGCCTCAACCTTCTGTACTCAGGCCTGAAATCGTGGCCCCATTCCGAAATACAGTGGGCCTCATCAATGGCATAAAAGGAAATATTTATGGTTTTTAAAAATTCAACATTCTCTTCTTTGGTGAGCGATTCAGGAGCAACATAAAGTAACTTGGTCCGCTCATTGGTGAGGTCTTCTTTAACAAGGGTTATCTCAGCTTTCGATAAGGAAGAGTTCATAAAATGGGCTATGCCCTGGTCGGTGCCAAAATTCCTGAGAGCATCCACCTGGTTTTTCATCAAGGCTATCAATGGGGAGATAATAATTGCCGTTCCCTTTTTTATTAATGCCGGCAATTGGTAGCACATCGATTTGCCGCCACCCGTCGGCATAATGACAAAGGTATTGTTGCCATTTAGTAAATTTTTTATAATAGTTTCCTGGGTTCCTTTAAAACTGTCAAAGCCAAAGAATTGTTTTAAAACTTTATGAAGCGGATAATCTTTTGCCCCCATCTCCGTAGTGTCCTGTTTAAACATAGTCGTCAAAATAGTATAGTATTAGATTTTATCGCGCAACATTTCAAAAATTAATTGTGTTGATCGCAAACGAAAGTACGCATAAAATATTTTAAATATGATCTTTACTGATTAATCATGCTTTTCCCTGAGACAAATTTAATAAAAATAAATTAGAACATAAAACAAAAAATTTTTGAAAAATTTAATTCTGGGAATGCAATTTCATTAATTCAAGATAAAAATAACTCATTTTCTGATATTCAACTAATTTTGTGCAAAACTATTAAGGACTTTTGTTGAAAATACACCATCTAATGAATAAAACCCATCAAGAGATCATACGAATTGCTACAGAGACAATCCGCACAGAAGCCCTTGCGGTTAATCACCTACTTGGCCAGGTTGATGAAAATTTTGCTTTATGTGTCGAATCCATACTCTTGTCCAAGGGTAGGCTTATTGTAACTGGTATTGGAAAGAGTGCAGTTATCGGATCTAAAATTGTTGCAACCCTCAACTCAACAGGAACGCCTGCAATATTTATGCATGCTGCCGATGCCATACATGGCGATTTGGGGATCATCCAAAAAGATGACATCATCTTATGTATTTCAAATAGTGGTAATACTCCCGAAATAAAAGTTTTGATCCCTTATATCAAACTTTATGGAAATACCCTGATTGGTTTGGTGGGGAACAAGGATTCCTACCTTGCCCGTCAGGCTGATATGAATATTATGGCTGTTGTCGAAAAAGAGGCCTGTCCTAACAATCTTGCGCCTACCTCCAGCACCACAGCGCAATTGGTGATGGGTGATGCGCTGGCGGTGAGCCTGCTCGAATGCCGTGGTTTTACCATTGAGGATTTTGCAAAGTATCATCCCGGTGGTGCGCTCGGTAAAAAGCTTTTTCTGAGAGTGTCTGATCTTTATGTTCAAAATGAAAAACCCGAAATTCAGGCCGACGAGAATATAGCTGATGCCATTATTGAAATTTCATCGAAACGTTTGGGTTGCACTGCAGTGCTCGAAGGAGGGAGTTTGGTGGGAATGATTACCGATGGTGACCTGAGACGCATGATACAATCGGGCAAACCTTTGGGAAGTATGAAGGCAAGGGATATTATGAACAAGGAGCCAAGAACTGTTGAATCCCTTAGCCTGGTTGCCCATGCTCTCGATATCATGCGGTCAAATAATATTACTCAACTTCTGGTGGTTGACGATGGCGAATACAAAGGTGTGATACACCTGCATGATATTTTGAGGGAAGGGATTTTGTAAGGGGAGAAAAAGGTATAAAGTATATGGTATAGGTAGTCTGTCTTTAAGCTCAAATGTTACTTTTTTAACATGAAAATTCAAAACCCAAAACCTGAAACTCAAATAAATCTCAATATCAAAATCTCAATGTCCAAAACTGTTTCATCCCTTTGAAATTTGATTTTTGATATTTATTTGTCATTTTGCCATGGGCATAACTATGTTAGAAATTTGTGTTTTGGTACTTTATTTTCAGAAATCGATGACTTTATAGACGGACACTTGTCCATATAATCGGCTTTTTTCAATAGCCCCGGGTTTTAACCCGGGGTAAAATGAATTTACGATCTTCTACCCCGCTTTTCTACTGTCAATGCCTACGGCATTGACAGCAGAAAAGCGTTTTTTTTTCAATTATTTTATTTGATCCTTGGGTTATGCCATAGGCATCCATTAGGAAAACCCAAGGCTATTCAAATTTCACAAAACGACTAAAAAGACGGACACTAGTTAGTGTATGGCTATTAAGTCAACATTTTTTTGATTTTTCTGCCATTCACTAATAACTCAAATCAAAAATCGTTAATCGCCAATCATATATCCACATCATTACTTTAACTCATTAGCATCGGCTTCACAGCAAGGCGGGTAAATCCCCAACTCTCAATATCCCTTCATGATGATTTGACCCACTGCAATAAAAACCACACCCTGTGGTTTAAATTATGCTTATTATTGCCTATGTTTTTTTTTACCCTTCGACGGATATTTTTCATCTTGTTTTTCGCTTTGTTGGCAAACCTGCATGGTTTTGGCCAGCTAACGAAAATCATGGGAGTGGTAAGCGATTCATTAAGCGGCGAGCCCATGCCTTTTGTAAACGTGCACTTCATAGGCACTACAATCGGCTTGACGACTGCATTCGATGGCTCCTATTCCATCGAAACAAAAACCCCCTCCGATAGTATTATTGCTTCATTTGTTGGTTACGACCGTCAGGCCAAGGTGGTTAAAAAAGGGCAGTTTCAGTACATTAATTTTAGCTTGTATCCCGGCAACGTAACTCTTGAAACTGTAGAAATTATTGCTGGTGAAAATCCGGCTGAAGTCCTGCTTAGGAAAATCATTGAAAATAAGGATCAGAATGATCCTGATCAATACGATGCCTATGAGTACGAAGCTTATAACAAGATTCAGGTGGATGCAAATAATATCTCCGACAACTTCAAACAACGCAGGATCTTTAAACATTTCCAATTTATTTTTGATCATGTTGATACTTCAACGGTGAATGGAAAAACCTATTTACCAATTTTTTTAACGGAGTCGATTTCTGATGTTTACACAAGAAAAAAACCAAGATCTTCCATTGAATTCATTAAGGCTACTAAAATTTCGGGGCTTGAAAACGAAAGTGTAATGGAATTGTTGGGTGCAAAGTTTAAGCATACCAACATCTACGACAATTACATCGACCTTTTCCAAAAAAACTTTGTTAGTCCTATCGCTAATTTTGGATTGAACTTTTATAAATACTACATGGTGGATAGCGCTTATTACGATAACAAATGGTGCTATAAAGTGATGTTCAAACCCCGGCACAAACAAACCTTAACATTTACCGGCCACTACTGGGTACACGATACCACTTTTGCCATTAAGGAGGTGGAAATGCGGATTGTGGACGATGCCAATATTAACTTTATTAACGACTTGGTGCTGGCAAAAGAGTTTGAACGGGTGGATGAAAAATACTGGTTGTTGACAAAGGATTACATCATCGGCGATTTAAACGTGATTGAAGATAACCTAAAAACCCTGGGATTTTTTGGCCGGAAATCTACTACATATCGCAATTATGTGATCAACAAACCCAGGGATGATTCATTTTACTCAAGAACCAAAACTGTAGTTATAGAAGATAGTGCCAACATGCATGAGGATGAATTCTGGCTCGATAACAGGCACGAGGATCTTACAAGGGATGAAAAAACCATCTATTTTATGATAGATACCCTTAAGACTATCCCGCGGTTTAATTCCTATATCGACATTATCGAAATGGTGACCACTGGCTATTTCAAAGCAGGTTACGTTGAACTTGGGCCCTATGGTTCATTGATTAGTTTTAATGCGGTTGAAGGGGCACGCTTCAGGGTTGGCGGACGTACCAGCAATAAATTCAGTACAAAGCTGATGCTTTATGGACATGTCGCCTATGGTACTTTAGATTCGCGATTTAAATATGGGGCCGGGATGCTTTACATGTTTAACAAAAATCCACGAAGGTCAATGGGGGCTTCGTTTAAATACGACCTCGAGCAGTTGGGGGCCAGCCAGAATGCCTTTCGCGAAGATTTTTTCCTGGCCTTCCTTTTCAGGCGAAACCCGGCCGATAAGTTGTCGATGGTTGAGGAGATGAAAATGTTTTATGAGCATGAATGGTTCAATGGATTTACCAACACCATCAACCTGACACATCGAAACCTTTACCCGGTTGGGGATAATAAATTCAGGTTCGTTGACAAGGGTGATACCCTGGTTGAAACAGCCATTACTTCTACAGAAATCAGGTTAGATACCCGTTTGGCATACAAGGAACGCTTTCTTATGGGCGAGTTCGAGAGGATTAGCCTGGGTGCAAAATATCCCATCATCGATATCAGGTATGGCTATGGTATTCCCAGTTCACGGAGCGATTACGAATACCACAAATTGCAGATCAACATCAATCATTGGTTTAGCGTGTTTAATGTGGGCTGGTCCAAATACATCATCGAAGTGGGACGGATTTGGGGTGTAGTAGGCTATCCCTTGCTGAAATTGCACGAGGGTAACGAAACCTATTTTTTTGATGAATCCTCTCACAACATGATGAATTATTTCGAGTTTGTGAGTGATAAATACATTAGTGCTTATTATACGCACCACTTCGATGGTTTCTTTTTCAACCGTATTCCTTTATTAAGGAAATTAAAGTGGCGCGAGGTGGCTTTTGTGAATGGATTGGTGGGTGGAATGGATCAGGCAAATAAAGATTATTCAGTTTTTCCTGATGGCATGAATACCCTGAGTAAACCCTATTTTGAAACAGGTGCCGGCATCGAGAACATTTTTAAAGTAGCAAGAATAGATGCCGTCTGGCGGCTGTCTTATCTTGATAATCCAAATATTTCAAGATTTGGGATCAGGTTTAGCCTGCAATTCTCATTTTAGTGTAAATTTGCAGATGGGAAAGGTAAGGGGTATAAGGTATTGGGTACAGGTGCTTGTCAATTAACTTTTGTCGAATGACCATTTAACCTTTTCGGGAAATAGGGTTTATAAGGAAAATAGGGGGAAGAAGGTATTGGGTATATGGTATAGGTACTGGCATTGACGATTAAGGATTTTCTAATAACGTATAATACATAACCCGCAACACGCAACGCATAACAATGATTTTAGGGACAAAAAATATTTTTAAGAAGTACAAGCAACGGATGGTTGTGAAGGATGTTTCGGTGCAAGTGAAACAAGGCGAGATTGTTGGATTGCTTGGCCCCAATGGTGCCGGAAAGACGACAACGTTTTACATGATCGTTGGTTTGATCAAACCCTTTGGCGGTACAGTTTTTTTGGATGATAGCGATATTACAAATCTACCCATGTACAAACGTGCCAAACGTGGCGTGGGTTATCTGGCCCAGGAAGCCTCAGTTTTTAGGAAGCTGAGTGTAGAGGATAACATTAAAGCTGTACTTCAGTTCACAAAATTTTCGAAAAAGGAACAAAAGGAACGGCTCGAATCATTACTTGAAGAATTTGGCTTGCAGCATATCCGCAAGAGTAACGGGATTACCCTTTCGGGTGGAGAGCGACGCAGGACTGAAATTGCCCGAGCCCTTGCTGTTGATCCCCATTTCATTTTGCTTGACGAACCCTTTGCCGGAGTTGACCCGATTGCTGTTGAAGATATCCAATCTATTGTTAGTAAACTAAAGGAAAAAAATATTGGCATCCTCATCACTGACCATAATGTACACGAAACCCTCACCATCACCGACCGTGCTTACTTGCTTTTCGAGGGTTCTATACTAAAAGCCGGAACCGCCGAAGAACTGGCCGCCGACGAACACGTGCGTAAAGTTTATTTGGGTGAGAATTTTGAGTTGAGGAGGTAGACTGTTGTAGGTTCGTTAAATTGGTTGATGGATGTTCATTTTTACTTTCTGAGTCGACTAATCTTTAATAATTCGTTTGTCGTAATTATCTGATCAAATCCCTTTGATGTAATTCCTTTTATCAGTTTTTTATCTCCTGTCCACAAAATGTATCCGGTTTGTAACGCCAGTGCAACAAAGAGTAGGTCTTTTTTATCAACATCATGAACCAAATTATAAGCAAGGTTTTGGTATTCAAAATCAATCAGATCATCCTCAATAAAATCTATTCTCTTTAGGAAATGAAAGGTCATTTCTTTAACCTGCCCATCGCTCAGACCTGTAATTTTCTTAATTTTCTCGAACTTGTCATTTAACTCATCAAGTAGAAATTTTGGGCAAATCAACTTTGAATTGGGCAAATCCTTCAATATTAGCTTTGAAATTGTTCCGTTTGGAGTAATCAAGCCCGAAATCACAAGGTTGGTATCTATCACTAAATTCATTACTCAAATTTAGACTTGTTTTTATCCCACCAGGACTGGTTGATTTCTTCAGCAAGTTCGTCTGCCTGCTTCTGTGAAGCTTTGCTTTGGACATTAATCTCCCTGAATTTCACATATTCAATAAATCCCTGGATTTCGGATAAATCTATAGCATTTTTAGAAAAGGCCAGGATAATTTCATTATTTACAGTTGAAACCCTCATATATCACGTTGTTTTATAAATCCTTACAAAATTAGCAAAAATATGCTTAATGTGTACAGGTAAATTATGTCTCTACACTTTGTTCACAAACTCGATCACCACTATTATTTCTATTACAAATTTCTCAGCTTATCAATCCAGGTCTTTAAATTTTTATAGTATTTGATGTTTACAACATGTTTCAATTTTCCATCATCAAAAACAGTATCATCCGATTCCAGTTTAAGTGCCATGTCGGGCCAGTCAACCAATTGCACACTCACACCGAACTTTTTAGCTATCATTTCTGCCACTTCTAATAAACTATTGTTTTCTCCACCAATATTGAAAATTTCATTTTTGCTTGATGGTTTTTCGATGGCCTCCATAATAATTCTGGTAATATCATCAACATGTGTGAAGGTACGGCGGATGCTGCCATCGCCAAATAAGGTGATGTCTTCACATTGCAAGGCTTTGCTCAGGAAAAACCCAAGTGTACCGTAGGAATATGCATCCCCGAAACTATTTCCATAGGGAACGCAAATCCGGAAAACGGTATAGTTGATACCGAAGGCATTGTGGTACATCCAAAGCAGGTTTTCGCAGGCCAGCTTATTGAGGGCATAAATTGTTTTGCATTCTTTGGGATCGGATTCGATGAGTGCATGGGTTTTTCTTCCCTGGTAAACCAGCCTGGTGGAGGGAAAAACTATCCTTGCCTTACAATCATTTTCCCTCATCCAGTTGAGCAGGTTCAGTAAACCCAACTCGTTCACCCTGATAAAATCTTCGGCCCTATCGAAACCATCGGCTGTGCCGGTGAGGCCGGCAAAGAGAAAAATATAATCCACATCTGAATCCAATTGATCGAGATCTTCTTTGTTGGAAATGTTGAGCCTTTGATAGTTTTCAATTTCGGGAGCAGGCTTTTCCTGGATGTCAAAGTTTAAATTTTCGTAAGCCTGCTGTTTAAGCTCGTTTGCCAAATGCCGGCCCAGGTAACCGTTGCTTCCTATGATGATACTTTTCTTACTCATTCGCCTTCAACTTTTGCATCGTAATTAAGGATTTCGCCAACAATATAAGTGGGGCGTTGCTTGACAATTTCAAAGATCTTACCCACATAAATCCCTACCATTCCCAGGATGGTAATCATGAGCCCCGACAGGAACCAAAGTGACAGAAAAGTACTGGTCCAACCAGATACATCCTGATCGACCACAAAATATCTTATCACAAGGGCAAGGGCAAACACTGCCGACAGAACGGAGATAAGTATCCCAACCCTGACAATCAATCGCAGTGGTTTGTCCGAAAAAGATATGATGGTGTCCATGGCCAGGTTCAGCCTTTTTCTGAAATTGTACGATGACTTTATTCCATCTTCTCGCTCGGCATGTTCAATTTCAAGTTTGCACATCCTGAACCCTACCCATTGTATCATGGTGGGGTAGTAGCGGAAATAATCGTGCATGCTTTTTAATGCATCCACCACTTTGCGGTTGTAAATGGCAAAATTTGCTACCGAGGCATCCTGATGTGTGTCGGTAAGGTAACTTAGGACTTTGTAAAACATCCGGGAGTAGAGTTTTTTCAAAATATCATCACGGCGGTTTTGGCGGCTGGCCAGTACGATATCAAAACCTTCCTGTGCTTTTTTATACATTTTTACAATTTCCTCGGGCCGGTCCTGAAGGTCACAGTCGAGGGTAACTATCCATTCTCCACGGGCATAATCGAGTCCACAATTGAGCGCATATTGTTGACCAAAATTTCGACTATGGCGGATACCAACCACCTTATCGTTGTTGGTACAAATCCGTTGAATCTTTTCCCACGAATCATCCGGCCCGTGATCTTCAACCAAGATGATCTCGTAATGTTCGCTTATTTTGCTTACTGAGCTTTCGATACGGCTTACCAGCTCCTCGAGCAAGGTTGATGCGCCATAAACCGGGCTGATGACCGAGATGAAGGGTTGCTGTTTCATAAGGCAAAGATAAAACTCTTATGTAACTTCAAGTTATAAAACTATTCATTGGGATTCATTAATATCACGCTGAGCTGGAGCATACCAAAATCATCGTATCAATTCCATGAAATGTTCTGTTCGAAATACAATTTATCATCGAATTTATCGAATTAAACTAATTAAAATTAGTTCAATTAGTGTAATTAGATGAAAAAAACATTTCTTGATGACAAACAATAATTATAAACAATTAAGCATGTAGCCATGTAATTATTAATATTTTATGTGATGAACTAACAAACTTATGCAGATAAAACTTTTAAACTGACAATTCTCGGATATCTTCCAATGTCCTGCTTTGCAAAAGTACCTCCTGGTAATGCTTCTCTTGATCCTCCTCCACAATGGCCCGGTAAAACTCTTTTACTGATCCAATAAAATGATTGTCGGGCTGCATTGGATATTCCTTTCTTTCCCCCTGCTTCTCGACAATGATGAGCGGACTGTAATCGGCTTTTGGTGTAAAAGCCCGTTCGGCAAAAATCCTGCCCTTGCTTCCCCAGATTTCGTAATTGCATTGGTAGAAATGATCGAAGCCAAATCCAAGCTGTGCGCTCACGCCCTCGCCATTATCCAAAAAAGCACCTCCCCAAAGATTCGTACCTGTTTCGGGGTCAAAATAAAGGTTGGCAGCCTTTACTTTAAAATTGTCACCCAAAACAAAATGAGTTGCCCTTACAACGTAACCTGCTGCATCCAGCAAGGCACCGCCGCCAA
>CAZBDF010000058.1:0-14991 GCA_964490385.1 uncultured Lentimicrobiaceae bacterium
ACCAAGCTTAAGCATTTTTTCTAACTTAGCCTCCCGTAAGGGTTTAGTTCAACAGGTGGTATTTATAGTGGACCTGGCGTGTTTGATGGTGGCCTTAGCAGAGATACCTACAATTTTAATCCTGCTATAGCTGGTGTAGGAGTGCATACAATTACTTATACTTATAGCGATGGAAATGGCTGTACTAATATAGCAACAGATGATATTGAAGTATTTGCATTGCCAATAGTAACTTTTACCGCATTAGCAGATCTTTGTATTGATGCAGGCGACCAGGCTGGCCTTGGTGGTGGATCTCCAACTGGAGGCGTTTACTCAGGCCCAGGCCTTACTGATGATGGAAATGGTATGACCTATAGTTTTGATCCGGCAGCAGCAGGCGTAGGTACACACACACTGACCTATGATTTTACTGATGCTAACGGATGTTCAGGCTCAGCCAGCGATGATGTTGAAGTCTTTGATTTACCAACAGTAACTTTTACAATCCCTGCTGACCTTTGTATTAATGCCGGTGTTCAAGCTGGTCTTGGAAGTGGAACACCTACAGGCGGAATATACAGTGGTCCAGGAGTAACTGATGATGGAAATGGTTCAACTTATAGTTTCGATCCTGTAGCTGCTGGTGCGGGTGTACATACAATATCATACACCTTCACTGATGGAAATAGTTGCACAAATACAGCCACAGATGACCTTGAGGTTTATCCTTCATTCACAGCCGGGGCAATCGAAACCACCGGAGAAACTATCTGCTACAACGGTGACCCTGCCACAATAGGAAACTCAACTCTTGCCAGTGGTGGCGATGGAACTATTACTTACCAATGGGAATCCTCGACAGATGGATTTGCTACTGCCGGAACCGTTATTGGCGGAGCAACTTCCTCCACTTACGACCCACCATCGGGACTACTGGCAACCACCAGTTACCGCCGCTATGCCCACGATGGAACTTGTAACACTGCATTTGAAGTTTCCACCGGCACATGGATCGTAAATGTACAGGAATTGCCAGTAGCCAATGCCGGAAGTGATGCTTCCATTGTGGAGGGTGAAACTTATTTCTTCACCGATGCAAGTGCGGAAAACTATAACGCTATTAGCTGGTCAACTGCCGGGGATGGTGAATTTGATTCTGAAATTGAAATAAACCCAAGCTACACACCGGGCGTAAATGACATTGCTGTCGGTAGTGTTGTTTTAACATTATCACTCGAAGGGTTAAATCCTTGTGTCGGTGATAATGACCAGATGATGCTCACCATTTTTAGGCCTCCAACTGTAGAAATTACTTTCCCCTTTGAAGGAGATGTTTTCTATGATTATGCAATAACAGCCGAAGGCATTGCTGCTGATCCTGATAATGATTTGACAGAAGTATATGTTAATCTAAATGGTGGTGGATGGGAATTGGCCACGGGAACTGATGCATGGACCAAAGATCTGACACTAGCAATCGGTGAAAACCATATCCAGGCAAAGTCTGTTGATGCCCAGGGTTTGGAATCTGAAATTGCTGAGGTAAATGTGCTGTTGAGTTTACAAGTTGTTCCACTCACACAGGGTTGGTCAATCATTTCATCACATTTAACTCCAAACAATCCTGCTCTCGAACTGGTAATGGCTGATGTAGGTATTCCTGCCAATCTAACAATTATGCTTGGATTACAAGGTATTTACTGGCCTGAATATTCTATCAATTCCATTGGCGACTGGAATGTATTTGAAGGATATAAAGTGAAACACCAGCAGGCAGATGAGTTGATCATCCGTGGAGATAAGCTTGCCAACAATAACATGACTTTCAGCGAAGGCTTCCATGTAATTCCTGTCCTGTCAAATGTACCTGCACAGATATCACAAATTTTTGCAGATCCGTCAAACGACATCAGGTACATTTTCGATCTTACATCAGGTTTGGCATACTGGCCACAAGGTGGGATTTTAACCTTGAGCGAACTTTTGCCGGGTAGGGGATACCTTGCAAGTTTCAACAAAGAAGTCACTATCGACTTTCCGGATTATCAGAACCTGAAAACAGGTTTTACCCCAACTACACTCATTGCACAAAACCATAGCCCATGGGATTATTCGCGCAGTGCAAATGTGCATCAGATTTCCATCGAAAGTTATGCTGCTGAAACAATGAAAGATGTATCTCATGTTGGAGCATTCGATGCCACTGGTCGATGTGTAGGTTCAACTGAAATTAACTTCAGTAATGGAAACTACCTGTTAACTGTTTTTGGCAATGACGAAACTACTTCAGCCAAGGATGGTGCTGTAGAAGAGGAGCTTTTAACTTTTAAAGCATACAATCCACAGCAGAACCTGGAATTTGAAATCCAGCCTGAGTTCAGCAATAAAATGCCTGATGTTAATGGCGAATTCAAGACCAATGGCATGTCGATGATTACAGGATTCAAGGAAACATCAACAGGAATTGGCGGAACCTCAATCGCTGCACTTCTGGTTGAATTGTATCCAAACCCTGCACGAGATCAGGTTACACTCATCTACCCTAATTATGTTGATGATGCTCAATCCGAAGCTGAGTTTGTAAATGCAAGTGGTAAAGTAACGAAGAAGGTTCAGTTAAGCGGCAAGTCCACTAAACTTGATTTAAGTGACATGAACCCGGGTGTTTATTTTGTTAAGATTACTTCGGAGAGTGGAACGGTTATTGAGAAACTTGTAATTCAGTAGGAGGGGAGGAGAGGGATGCTATCCCTAGAAAAGTATCTTTTTTTGGATGAGTTTCTATTCCACCAAAGAAATGTATTTTTGAAGCTGTACCATGCGAGGGATGGCATCACTTGAATACTAACCTCTATCTTCTTCCTTCTACCCTCTTCAAAAAACTCCCGGCTTCATCGCATGATGGGCCCGGGAGTTTTTTGTACATATTGCAATACCACAACGACCTGACTGAGTCGCAGACCAGTCAGAGTCGGAGGAGAAGAAAAAGAAATCAAAGCTCAATTGATTTATTATTTTTGCAAAATATAACGAGATTGATATTTTCAGAAATTAGAAAATGGAATGAATTTCACTGGCAAAACAGTATGGATTATAGGGGCTTCATCCGGTATAGGAAAGGCACTTGCTATGGATTTTGCCAAAATGAAAGCCAAACTCGTTCTTTCGTCCCGCAATGTTGAGGTCCTCGAAACCTTGAAAGAAAGTTGCCTTGAATTTACCGGGCCTTGCTCAGTTATCCCTTTAGACCTTGAGGACAGTTCTAACTTCGATAGTGCAGTTTCTAAAGTAATCCAAAAATATTCTTCCATCGACTACCTGATTGTAAACGGGGGGATCAGTCAAAGGTCGTTGATCAAGGAAACTCCAATGAGTATTGATCGCCGTTTGATGGAGATCAACTATTTTGGGAATATCGCCATTACAAAAGCTGTATTGCCCCAAATGATCAGTCAGCAATCCGGGCATATCGTGGTGGTGAGCTCGATAGTCGGTAAGTTTGGATTTCCTTTACGGTCGGCCTATTCAGCGTCCAAGCATGCGCTCCATGGCTTTTACGAAACTTTGAGGGCCGAAAATAAAAAGGACAATATTAAAGTTACTATTGCCATTCCCGGACGTGTCCGTACCAATATTTCGTATAATGCCTTATTGAAGGACGGTAGTCAACATCAGGAATTGGATGATGGACAGGCAGGTGGAATAAGTGTAGGATCCTGTTCGAGACAGATTATTAAAGCTATTAAAAGACAAAAAAAAGAAGTGCTTATTGGTGGAAAGGAATTGATGATGGTACACATCAGAAATTATTTTCCTTTTCTTTTTCACCATATTGTAAACAAAATTGAAACAAAATAAATGACAAAGATAATAGCAGGAATACAACAAATTGGGATTGGCGTTGCTGATGTTTATGAAGCACGGGATTGGTATAAAGAAAATCTGGGCTATGGCGTTGTAATTTTCGACGAAGCCGCCGAGGCCGGATTGATGCTACCTTACACCGACAATACAGCGCGAAACCGCCATGCTGTTTTAGCTTACAATATGAGGGGTGGGGGAGGATTTGAAATTTGGCAATACACTGACCGCACTCCTGTTGCTCCTGAAATCGAAACCCATATTGGCGACCTGGGAATTAATGTTTGTAAAATTAAATCCCCCGATGTTGAGAAAGCTTACAAGGCTTTTCAAAATAAGGGCATCAATATTTTAACTGAACTATCAAAAACGCCTGATGGTAAACCCCATTTTTTTATAAAAGATCCATACAACAATATTTTTGAAATCGAATCATGTAGCGATTACCTGCTCAATCAAGCCAAACTGACAGGTGGAAATTCCGGGGTGATAGTTGGTGTTTCCGATATGGAAAAGTCGATCCAGTTCTACAGTAAGATTTTGGGCTACGAAACGATTGTTTATGATACGGAGGAGACATTTGTTGATTTTAAGGGGTTAGCCGGTGGAAAAGAAAAATACAGGCGTGTGTTGCTTAAGCACAGCGCGAAAAGAAGCGGGGCTTTTAGCCCACTGTTAAGAGATAGTACCGTCGAATTAATCCAGGCGATGGATCGCAAAGCTGAAAAAGTTTATAAGGGCCGGCTTTGGGGCGATTTGGGCTTCATTCACCTTTGTTTCGATATTGTTGGTATGGGCGACCTGAAAAAGGAATGTGAAGCAGCAGGCCATCCCTTTACTGTTGATAGTGCCAATAGTTTTGATATGGGTGAAGCAGCCGGTCATTTCTCCTATATCGAAGACCCCGACGGAGCCCTGATTGAATTTGTTGAAACCCATAAAATTCCCATTCTCAAAAAATTGGGTTGGTACCTGAACCTCGAAAAACGGGGACAGACAAAACCTCTATCCAAAATGTTTTTCAGGCTTTTAGGCGCAACAAGGAAAATATAGATCGGGAAACTTAATTGATATTAAGCCTACTATTGTTGTGGTTTAATTTATTACCAACATTTGTTTTTCAATAAACCAACTTACAAACCTTACGTCCCTTCTGCCCTGTAACATCAAGAAGTAAAATGCCACCGGCTATCGAAGGTAAACTGATTTTAATTGAATTGTTTCCGGCTGTAATATTATGGTTTTCTTCTTGAAGCACTTGCCCTTTCAGGTTTACAATCCTTATAAGAAGATTGTCGCTTTCTGTCGATTGAATGTCCAAAAGGATTGTGGGGGGGTGAACAGTTTTTATGCTCAAAGTAAAACCTGTACTATTCAATTCAGGGATCGAATTCTCGCCCACTTCAATCCTTATCCATGCACTTGAAAACAATTCAGGCTTCATCTTATTAAGGAGGCGGTATTTTAGACTATCCATACCATTGTACCCAAATTCAGGAACATAGTAAATCATTCCATCATCAACACTGGCTTGGCCATGCTTTGGCGGAGTGATTATCTCTGTGCTATCAATAACGTCCACCGGGATAAAATCGTTGGAGAGATAATTTATTGTTACTACATCATTTTCAGAAGTCACTGTATCATCATCCACAGCAAGAGGTGTTAACTGATCGTTAAACCGTTGATTGAATTCCTGGTGAAACTGATTGGCAATGTTTGCATCGTAGATGATCACTGTGTTTTCATCATTTTTCGATTCGGCTGATGCCGACCAGTTATGTGACCCGGTAATAGCAACAGGATCTTCCGGGCCATCCATGAAATCCAGGATTGTATATTTATGATGAAATACCGGGCCGTCGGGCCATTGGCTGCCATCAGAGTTCACGTAATCCCTCACAGTCACTCCATTTTCTTCCAGGTATTCGTATTCACTTCCTGTATATTCTACATAGTCGATGATACCATGAATATCAAGGCCGCGCTCCTGTGCATCAACGATAGCGTTACCAAGCGAGTTTTCGGTAAAAACCATAATACCAAATGCAATATCTTTTTCTGCCCTATCAATGGCCGATTGAATTTTTGACGTTGTACCATCGGAAGGTGAAAAATAAACTTCCATCGGGATTTCATTAATCCGGAATTTATGCGGAGTATTATTTGTTTTCCCGGCGCCAAACTTCGCATTGGCCTCATCATACATCGGGCCATCGCTTCCCCACATTTCTTCAAATTCGAGGGTAAAACCCAAAGCCATACTTTTATCCTGGATGCAGATCATATTGTTGTAATCCCAACCCAGATTGGCAAGTGTGTGATTCAGAGAGCCTGTAATCACCCAACTGTTAATTTCTTCATCAGCATCAATAATGATGAACTTATCGTGCATGATAGCTTCAGTATTTCCATAGAGTACCGGAATATTTTCATTCAAATATTCAAGAGCGGGATTTCTTCCTTCATCATCGGTGATATATCTTACTTGCACGCCCCGATCGTAAGCTGCATTAATGGCTGCCACTATTTCATCCGACTCCTGCTCGTACATGGTGATGTCGAGGGTATGTTGTGCCATATTCAAATAACGGATGACTGTATCGGCGATATATGCTGTCCAGGTGGCATTTTCAAACAAGGCCACAGAATGATCGACTTTATGGTTAAAATAAAGTTTTACCTCTCCGGATGAGTTAGAAACCGTGGCATAGGGCCTGATAAATGCAGGTGTCGTATCGCCTTCGGCAACCGAAAATGGCCTTACATAAAAAATAGTGGATGGCAAGCCTGGCAATTGCAATTCGTGTTCAGTCCTGGTCCCTTCTAATGTAACAGTTCCCTGCTCTAATTCAGGAGTGTAACCCCAAAGTAAATGCGTTGTAGCTTCAATATTTGTTTCCCATTGTAATGTAACCAGGGTTTTTTCCGGATTGATCTGTTCGGGTTCCTTAGTGAAATAAAGGTTTTCCATGATAACGATATCGCTTTCATCGCGAGGCTCAATTTTATAATCATCAAAGGAGTAATTCAGTGGGCCGGTAACAGAATAACTCAAGCCAAGATCAGCAGAATATACCACGCCCATGTCGTCCACCCTGCAAGGACCAGTTCCATCGTCGAGTTCCCACTCGCCATAGCCCAGGTTATCGTTGGTGCAAATGGCAATTTCAACCCTGAGCAATACACCTTCCCAGGCCTCATCACTTACGTCCCATGTTGCAAGTACTTCAGGAGCAGGCAAGGGATTTCCTGAGGATAAAACGGTGTAGTTGCTAACATTTATAATCTCAGTTAATTCATAATATTCATCCACTTCACCGGTGAGTTCAATTTCATCGCCAAGGTTTACAGTTGAGCTTGAATAAATATAAACACCGTTCCATTCGCCCTGTCCATCCTGGATAAAATAGCCGGGACCAAAAACGCCGGTTACAATTCCTTGTGTTTTAACAATTTCGCCATTATACGGGGAAAGATCCTGCTGCCCCTGGATTTCGTAAATGCTAACTTCGGTTTGGGCAAACGATATGATACCCATTAATAAAAGCGAAAAAGAAAGTAGTAGTTTTTTCATGATTTGAATTTTTTCAGCAAATATAGTGAATAGGATGCAAAAATTATTGTTTCGGCTAAATAGGCTAAATATTGTTTTGATGTGCTGACAATTAAATAGAATCTTTTGATGCCAAATTTTCCCACCTTTGCTGGTGGTTGGATACTGAATAAAATACTTTGCGGTTGATCATTCATACAATATTTACTACATCAAAATAGTTTAAAATTGCAAATTGTCCTGGAACTTCTCTTAACACAGATAAGGTAATAAGGTTGATAAATCATACATAAGGTGTAGTTTTGTACTAAGGTTGGGGAAAAAGATAAGGTTTTAATTTTGTGGGATACTTCATGCAATAGACAAAAAACCTTATTTTCTTACTGCTCCCAAACCTTAGTACAATAGTTTTAACCTACTGAAAATTTGACCTTATTACCTTATTTTTGGGATAAATTAAATCCATCATGAAAATTGAATACAACAACCTATACATCCACTTTGTATTAACGACTTTCCATCGACAACCAACAATCCCAGAAAAGAACAGGATAAGGATTGAAAAATACATTACAGGTATTGTAAACAACAATTCATCGAAGCTCTATGCAATTTTTGCAAATCCTGAGCATGTCCATTTCCTTGTTTCCCGTGCACCTAAAATCTCTGACGAGAAA
This sequence comes from uncultured Lentimicrobiaceae bacterium, assembly GCA_964490385.1. Classification (GTDB taxonomy): domain Bacteria; phylum Bacteroidota; class Bacteroidia; order Bacteroidales; family 4484-276; genus 4484-276. The sequence continues at coordinate 8,077 of CAZBDF010000058.1, forward strand.
CTGGCAACTATTGTTGCTGATAGTTCAGAAAAATTTATCAATGATAACAATTTGGCGATTGGAAATTTTGCATGGCAACAAACAGCTTCAGCATTTTCTGTATCAAAATCGGAGGTTGATAAAATATGCAAATACATTTTGAACCAACCGGAACATCATAAAAAATTGAGTTTTGAAGATGAGTATCAGTCATTCCTAAAATACTACCAAGCAACAATTCAAAAAAATTAAGCATTATTTGGTGATAAGAAAGGAGGAGGCTCTACAGTATGCATTTTAAGTCATTTTTTCTCCAAATAGATAATAATAATATTTAGTCATTGCTTCTTTTGTAATGTTTATAACAATTTATAAAGATGTTTTTTAACCCGATTACCTACGACGAACCCGTGTTCAGGCCACCAAGCGAAGCTTATTCATTGATTCTTCAGCCAACTATTGGCTGTTCATGGAACCGCTGTGCATTTTGTGAAATGTACACTTCCAAGAAATTCAGGATTAAAAGTGAAGAGGAACTTTTTACAGAGATCGACCAGGCTGCCGTCCACTTTCCTAAAACCAGGAAAGTATTTTTAGCAGATGGAAATGCAATGGTGTTAGGTACTGACAAACTGCTACATATCCTTAGTTACCTGAATGAAAAATTCAATAAACTATCCAGGGTTACGACCTATGCAATCCCTAAGGATATGAAAAACAAAAGTGTTGATGAACTTCGCGCCCTGCAGCAGGCTGGCTTGAAAATGATTTATGTGGGAATTGAAACAGGTGATGATGATTTGCTGAAAATGATTGACAAGGGTGAAACTTCTGAAAGTACTATTGCTTCGCTGCAGAAAGCAAAAATGGCGGGTATCAAATCATCGGTTATGATCATCAATGGGCTGGGAGGGAAGCAACATTCAGCGCAACATGCCAAAAATTCAGCGGAGGTGATCAACAACATTCAGCCCGAATATCTCTCTACCCTGGTTTTAAGTTATCCTTTTGGTGTTGAACATTACAAAGAACGCTTTGGCGGAGATTTCGATGAGATGAACATCCTTGAACTGTTGCGCGAACAGCACACCTTTATTTCGAACCTAAATCTGGACAGTAGTATTTTTCGCAGCGACCATGCCTCTAACTATTTATCGCTAAAAGGAATTCTTGGCAGGGACAAACAGCTTTTCCTCGATCAACTCAACTCAGCAATCGAAGCTCCGGAGTTTGCCAATTTAAGGCAGGAGTGGCAAAGAGGCCTCTGAGATGTAAGATGTACGATGTAAGATGTCCCGAAAAGTAGAAAATCTTTGATTTTCATTACTTTTCGAGGATGCTCGAAAAACTATGAAATCAAGGATTTCTGGTTTTTTGGCATTCGAGGTTGGGTTTATAAAACAGATTATCGATTTTAGAATCTTAATGTTTCCTAATGAAATCAATGTTTTTTTTTGGTTACAATTAGCAAATAAAGCCTATTTGTACGGATGTGACTTAGAACTATTTGTACGGATGTGACTTAGAATATTGATAATCTTTTTTTTCGAGTAGTAATCCTGAAACGCTGATATCTTCATCTATTTCCTCCCAATGAATGCCTGTTCCATTTCCACTTAAAATATACTTATTTCTTTGCATTGGATTCGCATTCAATAGTCGTGGAAAATATTCTAATGGTATCGACAACTGTCTCCCATCAGTTAAACTAATCCACATATTATATTGGTCAAACCATACTCTTGTTGCAGCCGCTTCAATTGTTAAAGTACTCATGCCACTTATTTTTAATGATTTCTCTTTTTTCTTCAATAATACTATGAAATTTGTTCAATTCTTTGCTAGAGAACCCATAGTTGTTCTCCAAAGAAATATAAGGTTCAATCCAAAAATTTGCCCGATTACTATCTTTTTGCACATGAATATGGCAAGGTTCCAATGGATTTCCTTCATTAGAAAAAAAATGAAATCTATACCCGTGCCATGAAAATACCTTTGGCATAAAAACTAATTTTCCAGTTTTGCAAAATACACAAACGTATGTAATTTAATCATAGCATTTGTAATGCAAATATCGTAATAAAATAATAATTGGCAATAACGCAATTCAAATTAAAGAATTCGCAAAAGCACCTGATATAAGTTCAATCACTCATATTTTATCGAATCCACGGGATTACGCGCGGCAGCCTGGTAAACTTTCCCCGAAAGGGTGAGCATTGATACCAGCAAAATGATGGCAACAGGGATGATAAAACTCCATAAAGATGTATCAAGGTAAACTGTCCAGATGCTGCTGAGTAGCATTTCTGAAAGATAGTATCCAAGGGCAGAGCCGAATACTGAAGAGATAATCAGAATCACGATGAAGTCCCGGTTAATAAGCTTCGTGAGTTGAAGTACAGAAGCCCCTAACACTTTCCTGATACCAATCTCTTTCGTCTTTTTAATAATGTTCAGTGAAACGAGTGTGTAGAGCCCAACCAGCGACAAGATGACTGCAACAATTGCCAGGAAAAGAAAGGTGATTTTAATTTGTTTGTTGATTTCTTTGGCTTCGGCAAGGGTTTCTTCCTGAAAAAATCCCGGGTAAACCAAATTCGGTATCAGCGATTCCCATTCATCCCTCATATAGTCATTAACATGTTTTAGGTCATCGACATCTGCCCTCACTACCAGCATCCGCATCCTTTCCTTTACACCAAGCTTAAAAAGTGCGGGGTTCACTTTTGCCCAGAATCCCCAGGGATAGAAATTTTCGACTACACCAACAATCGTCAAGTCGATGGTATCTTTTTCCCTGACCCTTTGTCCAAGTGCTGTTTCGGCATCCCAGCCATAATCCTCAACAAACTTTTCGTTTACAATGATAACTTTCCCTCGTTCAGAATCTTTAAACTCCTGATCAAAATGGCGACCGGCTATCAGGGTAAATCCCATAGTTTCAAAATAACCCTCGCCAATATCAAAACAGGTTATTTCGTGCTCTTTTTCTTCGCCCCATTTTATGGTACGCGAATAGGATCCCCAACCCAGGTGTTCTTCTGATATCCCTACATTCTTAACCAGAGTATTTTGAAGAGCCTTGCTTTTGAATGCTTCCAGCTTAGCGTTATCGCGAACGGGAACAGTAATCAGCTCATCCTTTTCATAACCCAGATAAAGTGTATCCTGAAAATAAGCATTCTGGGTAAAGATCACCCCGGCAGTTATACCGGCAATCGCCAGTATAAACTGAAATACGAGCAGTATTTTAGAAAATAATCCACCACTACTAAACTTAATATCGCCTTTTAGGATTTTAATAGGATTGAAGCGGCTGACATAGAATGCAGGGTAGGAACCGGCAACAACGCCAGTTACTAATAAAAGAGCCAGGAGGAAAAACCAAATCTCCAGGCCATCCGTAAAATTCATTTTAAGTGTCATATAGGGCCACATGTCGCTGTAGGCATCAATCAACCAGGAACCGATAATAAGTGATACCAACAATGCCATGAGACATAGTATCATATTTTCGCCAAGGAACTGAAACATGGTTTGTCGGCCAACTCCTCCAAATACTTTTCGTAGGCCAATTTCTTTTAACCTGCCGCTGGAAATGGCCAGGGATGTATTTGTGAAATTGAGACATGCCAGAAGAAGCAGGAGAATTGCCATAATGGGTGGAGCAATAAAAGCTGCCGGATGTAATCCGCTGTTAAGGTAGTTTTCCCAGATTTCCCGTTCAGAAGTAGGAATCTCGCTGAGGGGCGCGAGGTAGAACCTTGTAACCGGCCAGTCTTTGCGCATGTCATTTTGTTGGGCTACAAATCTTTCAAGCTGATTATTTATCGATTCAACTTTATCTTTTTCTGGTATCCACAAAAAAGTTGCAGCAATCCAGTTTTTCCATGAATGCTCTTCAATTTCGTGCATCTCGATAAAGTTGTCAATATCGCAAAGCAAATCGAAACGCATACTTGAATTTTCCGGGATATTCTCAAAAATTCCACTCACCAGAAAACTACGGTCGTTCCCTTCATCAGTATAAATCTTCAGGAATTTACCTATTGGATTTTGGTCTCCAAAACAGTTAGTTGCAAACTTTTGACTGACAAGAATATTTCCCTTTACTTTCAACGAATTGGGATTCCCTGAGATCACATTAAAATCAAAGATATCAAGGAAAGTTGTATCAACAAAAGAAATTCGCTCACTGAAAATATTTTCATTATACCTTACCGGCATCTTACTGCGGGTGACCCGTGTCATTTTTTCTACCCCTGAAATAGAGTTGCCAATTGCTGGAGCAAGCGAAAGTGGAGAGAATCCATAGGCTTGCTGCCTCCCATTTACTTCGCGGTTAAGGCTGATTTTGTATATATCATCCCTGTTTTCGTGGAAAGCATTATAATCGTAATGAAACCGGACATTGTAGTAAGCCACGATACAACAGGCCAATGCAATACCAAGCCCCAGCACATTTACAATGACAAAGAATTTATTCTTTATGAAATTCCGAAAGGTGAGGAGGAAGAAGTTTTTGAGCATCGTTTTTGATTTAAGGCAGTTATCCGAACTCGTATAACGACTTGAAAGGTGGTAAAGTTACAATAAAGTAGAACATAAAAATGGTCTTGTCGATTTTGTAGCGTAAGACAAATATCATGATATTATCATCAAATGATTTTATTTTGACAAGTGGAAATCTGTCGTTCACCCTGATTTTGTGCCTGGCTTCTTCTAAATTAAGTTAATGAAGATAAAAGATAGCTTTTTTACCATAGGTCAACTTTTATTCAAAACTATTGCTTTACTTTTGTGTTAGGTTATTAGTTATAAATTAATAAATACAAAAATGAGAGCATTACAAGTAGTAAAATATGGTGACATTGAAGATAGCCTGGCCTTTAATGAAGTAAGTAAACCACAAGTTCAAGCTGAAGATGTACTTATCGAAATTAAGGCTGCTGCCATTAATCCAATAGACAAGTTAATTATCCTGGGAAACCTACAAGGCATGCTTCCTATTCCACTACCGAGTAGTTTAGCTTATGATGTAAGTGGAATTGTAGTGGATAAAGGAGAAGAAGTAATCGATTTTGAAATTGGAGACTTCGTTTATGCAAGAGTACCTCAGGAGCAAATGGGTACAATAGCAGAATATGTTGCTGTGAATAATAGCGCAGTATCAAAAAAACCTGAAAATATTTCTTTCGAAGAGGCTGCAAGTATTCCATTAGCAGGACTTACGGCACTTCAGTCGTTAGAATATGTTGGAATAAAAGAAAACGACAAAGTTCTTATTCATGCAGGTTCAGGTGGTGTGGGTAGCTTAGCAATTCAGTACGCCAAAACTAAAGGAGCCTATGTTTATACTACCACTAGTACAAACAATGTAAAGTGGGTTAAAGAGCTTGGGGCAGACAGAGTAATTGATTACAAAACAGAGGACTATAAAACCATCGTAGCAGATGCAGATATAGTGTTTGATACACTTGGGGGAAACTATACTTTGGAAGCTTTTCAAGTTATTAAACAAGGCGGAAAAGTAGTTAGTATTATTGGCCCTTTAGATGAAGATACTGCTAAAATGTTTGGGATGGCTGACTACAAATTACCAGAAGAATTATCGAAACTAACAAGCGGTAAAGAGGCATCTTACAAATATATTTTCATGCACCCGAATGGAGCACAATTAGGTGAAATTAAATCGTTGATTGAAGATGAAAAGATCAAACCAATCATTGATAAAATTTATTCCTTCTCTGAGAGCATTGAAGCAATTACACACCTTGCATCAGGCAGGGCAAAAGGTAAAATAGTAATAAAGATAAGCTAAGAAGCTGTCTGAAGAAGTAATAAAGACCTGAGATAAATATAACCTGTTTAAATAAACCAACTAAAAAACACAAAATGGCAACAATATCATTAAAAGGAAACGAGATACATACAAGCGGCAAATTACCGGAAATTGGTAGCCTGGCTAAGGACTTCACATTGATAGGTACAGATTTATCGGTAAAAACTCTAAGCGACTTTAATGGGAAGAATTTAGTGTTAAATATTTTCCCAAGTATTGATACAGGAACGTGCGCTGCATCCGTGCGTAACTTTAATAAAACAGCAGCAGATCTTGCAAACACAAGTGTTTTATGTATTTCCAGAGATTTGCCTTTTGCACAAGGCCGATTCTGTGGTGCTGAAGGCATTGAAAATGTAGTGATGCTTTCGGATTTCAATACCGGTAAATTTGGTAAAGACTATGGCTTAGAAATTATAGATGGTCCTTTAGCAGGTTTAAATTCAAGATGTATTGTAGTAATTAATACTGAAGGTAAGGTTATTTATACTGAACAAGTAGCTGAAATCATTGAAGAACCGAACTACGATTTGGCTTTAGCTTCATTGTAAAGCAAGCCTGTTGGCTATCTAGTGTTCGTCTATAAAGTCCAACTTCTACGTTGTTGCTTAGAATCCAAATCCTCATCCCGCCATATGCGAGATGAGGATTTGGATTTTTCACATGCCCCCGATGAAAAATCGGGGCAGGCTTTGAATTTGAACTTTATAGAACAAACACCCGACTTTATGGACAAGTATTAGTTAGTATGATTTTAAAAAAAAAGTGGAAAAGTATTTGGCATATCGTAAAGTAATTCGCATGTGTTTTCATGAGCCATTAATTTGAATTTTTGTTTTTACCAAAGATACTCTTTGGAAGAAGTATTTGCACCTGAAATCTCCACTGCCATTCAGGACCAAAATCGGGCCGTACTACATTATAATACAATTGGGTTTGTAAATTTAAAGGAAGTTTACCTCCAAGCATAACTAATTTACCGCCACCGCCACCCAACGGAACAATCCATCGGTCTTTAGAGTCAGCTGTCCAATCTGCTGTAATTATGGGCGCACTGTTAACATACCAACCTTTACCTAATTGCCTGACTG
>CAZBDF010000059.1:0-14764 GCA_964490385.1 uncultured Lentimicrobiaceae bacterium
TATGCTTGTTCACGCAAAAACAGGGAAAGCGAAGTTTTACCACTTGTCGAATTTCCCACCAAAATCAATCTTACCTCGTTACTCCTGATGGTTTCTTTATTTTCAATTTCTTTAAACCAGTTTACTACCGCTTCCTTTCCTTTTTTCATTATCCCGATAGGTGGAGCTGTGAGGGGGTTGTCTATCGCAACAATTCCTAAAATAAAAGGATACCAACCAATATCAACAGCTCTATCAACAATCAGATACCGTAAAGGTTTTAGGTCGCTGATTCGATTGGAGCTAAGGTCTAAACTTTGCAAGCCCCTAAGCTTTTCCAAAATGCCAATGTCGCTGATTCGATTGGAGCTAAGATCTAAACTTTGCAAGCCCCTAAGCTTTTCCAAAATGCCAATATCGCTGATTCGATTGGAGCTAAGATCTAAACTTTGCAAGCCCTTAAGCTTTTCCAAAAAGCGAATGTCACTGATTTGACTCGAGCAAAGGTTTAAATGTCGCAAGTTGCTCAACTTTTCCAAGAAGCGGATATCGTTGATTTTCCTGTGGCTAAGGTTCAAACTTCGTAAACCCCTAAGGTTTTCCAAAAAGCTGTAGTCGCTGAATTCATTAGACTTAAGGGATATTGGCGGGGAAGCTAACATTTTTCCCAAAAAGCAGATCTCTCTGGGTTTGTTGTTGCGCTCGTCAATAAGCTGCAAACCAGTAAAGTTTTCAATAAACCTCAAATCATTGATTTCATGGGCACTAAGATCTAAACTTCGTAAGCCGGTAAGCTTTTCCAAAAAACTATAATCGCTGATTTTATTTGAGCTCAGAAATAAATTTCGCAAGCCCTTCAGCTTTTCTATAAAGCGAATGTCGCTGATTTGATTGGAGCGAAGATATAAACTTTGCAGACTTGTAAGCTTTTCTATAAAACGAATATCGATAATTTGATTGGAACTTAAGTATAAACTACGTATGCCCGTAAGCTTTTCCAAAAAGTGGATATCGATGATTTGATCGGAACTTAGGTATAAACTATGTAGGCCTCTAAGGTTATCAGACAATTGGATATCTATGACATCAGAGCTAATGTAGATACTTTGCAAACCCCTAAGGTTTTTTGAAAAGTGAATACCGAGGGGTTCATAAGAGTGTAAGTATATGTTTTTCAAGCTCGTAAGCTTCTCTAGAAAGCTATAGTCGTGGATTTCATTATTACTGAAGTATAAACTTTGCAAACCCGTAAGCTTTTTCAAAAAGCTATTGTCGCTGATTTGACGGGAGCTAAGGTATAAGCACTGCAAGCCATTAAGCTTTTTCAAAATACTATAGTCGCTAATTTGATTTTCTCTAAGGTCTAGGCTTTGTAAATCCAACATTAATCCCAAAAAGCGGATGTCCTTGATTTCATTGAAGCTAAGATATAATTGAGTCAGTCCCGCAGGTAGGTTCTCTAGTTTTTTGATTAGCCATCTGTCATTATTCCACCACCCGCCAATCCGTAGTTTTTCTAGATGTTGAAGATTTAAAAGTTCTTCCGGAATTTTTGAGAACGTATTTAACGCTTTATCATTCACGCTTTGATTAATAAGCCATTTCCCATCTACAAAACCCTCCCATGTATTACTCAAAATCAACTCCTCAAGCCACACAAGTTTAAAAACTCCATCAGGGATTTCAGTCAAGCCGCAACGGCCAATATCCAGTTTTTTGCAGGCAGGATTACCGGCTTCATATTGGCGGTGGTTTTTTTCAATCAATTGCAGGGCAAGTTTGCTCATGGGGCAGGTGGTTTTATTACAGAGCAAAGGTAGGGAAAAAGTTGAAAAAACAGGTGATCCGCTTTTTGTATGCAAGGGTTGACAGCCCTGAAAGGGATAGCGACCCTGGATTTGCTTCCGGGAAAGTATAAGTTTACCATCACAAAAGACCAGGGCTGCCATCCCCTCGTACCTCGGGGCTTGAATCCCTTCATTGCACTGATTACCGACTACCGATCATCATAATTTCCTCCCCTGCTTTTCGTTCGTTCATTTATATTATTTTCGCGGCTTAATAAATTCACATATGTTTGCACTGTTAAGGAAAGAAATCAGTTTGTTTTTGAGTTCGTTGATCGGCTATATTGTCATCACCGTATTTCTGTTGGTCAATGGCTTGTTTTTATGGGTATTTGCATCGGATTTCAACATCCTCGATTTTGGCTATGCCAGCCTCGACGGCCTGTTTATGATCGCACCCTTTGTGTTTTTGTTCCTGATACCGGCAATTACGATGCGCTCATTTGCCGATGAAAACAAGAGCGGCACCATCGAAATGCTTATCACTAAACCACTCACCGACCTGCAAATAGTCCTGGCAAAATATTTTGCGGGTGTGTTGCTTGTTGTTGTAGCAGTAATCCCAACATTCTTTTATGTGTATTCGGTTTACCAGCTTGGCTTGCCCAAAGGCAACATCGACATAGGCGGAACATGGGGTTCGTACATCGGCTTGCTTTTCCTGGGCGCATCATTTGTTTCCATCGGTTTATTTGCCTCTTCGCTCACCAACAACCAGGTGGTTTCGTTTATTGTGGCGGTTTTCCTTAGCCTGTTCGTTTATATCGGCTTCGATTTTATTTACTCGCTCGACCTGTTTGGCCCCATCGACCTTTTTGTAAAATCATTGGGCATCAACGACCATTATACTTCGATGAGCCGTGGTGTGGTTGATACACGCGATGTAATATATTTTATTAGTCTGACAGGGATTTTTGTTTTACTCACAAAGCTTTCGCTGCAAAGCAGAAAATGGTAAAGGGGGCGGATATGACAAAGAAAAAAAATAAGGATTCCAATAGCTTTTCGAAGCTTAAAAAAAATGACCTGACACAGTTTGCCCTCGGTTTGTTGATCATTATTTTGCTCAACATCATCAGCGCATTTATTTTTACACGCATCGACCTGACTTCAGAAAAACGCTACTCCCTTTCGGAGGCCACTAAAACGATGCTGGATGACATTGACGACCTGGTGTTTTTCAGGGTATATCTCGAAGGGGAATTTCCGGCAGGATTTAAAAAACTTGCCCGCGAAACCAGGGAAATGCTCGACGAAATGCGGGCCTACAATTCAAACATCGAATACAAATTTATCAATCCTTCGGAAAGTACTGATAAGGCGGAGCGTGATAGAATCTATCAACAATTGATCGAAAAGGGCCTCAACCCTACCGACCTGCAGGTAAAAACCAAAGATGGCACCGCAAAAAAAATGATCTTCCCAGGAACCATAGCCACTTATCACGGACGTGAAATGCCCATTGAACTTTTGGTTTCGCAGCGTAGCACCGCGCCCGAGGAGATATTGAACAATTCGATACAAAACCTTGAGTTTGCCATTGCCGACGGCATAAGAAAACTGGTGAGCAACAAGAGGCCAAAGATAGCATTTATCGAAGGGCACGGCGAACTGGACAAGCAGGAAACTGCAGATGCCACGCTGGCCCTATGGGATTACTACAATGTGGAGCGTGTGCGGATTGACGGACAACTGAACAGCCTCACCGAACGTAAAGCCACCGATTCGATAAATGTGAGGATCAAGAATAAATTTGCCGCCATCATCATTGCGAAACCCGATTCTGTATTCAGCAATAAAGACAAGTTTATCATCGACCAGTACATTATGCGTGGAGGAAAAGTACTGTGGCTGATTGACCCGGTATTTGCAAGTATGGACAGCCTACAGGTGAATACTGAAACCATGGGCGTTTCGCTGGACCTGAACCTGACGGATATGTTTTTTAAATATGGCATCCGCCTGAACAATGACCTGGTGATGGACCTGAATGCCATGCAAATTCCGGTGCAGGTTGGCGAAGTTGGTGGCCAGCCCCAATACGAATTTTTCCCATGGTTCTATTTTCCAATCCTGACGCCATTGTCTGAAAACCCGATAGTAAGGAATTTGAATGCCCTGAAAACCGAATTCATCAGCAGTATCGATTTTGTGAATGAATCTTCTAACATCGATAAAACCATTTTGCTCACAACATCACGCTACTCGCGGACAGTGAATGTTCCGGTGATGATCAACCTGGCCATCATGGGCGAAAAACCCGACGAACGCATGTTCAACAAACAGGACATTCCGGTGGCAGCATTGCTCGAAGGAACATTCGAGTCAGTTTATGCCAACAGGATGCCACCCGAAATTACCGAAGATACGGACATCGACTTCAGGGAAGTGAGCAAAGAAACAAAGATGATAGTTATTGCCGACGGCGACATCATCAGGAACCAAATGCAGTTTTCGCAAGGAAATTATCTGCCACTGCCATTGGGCTACGACAGATATACCGGTCAGCAATTTGGCAACAAGGAATTGATATTAAACGCCATGAACTACCTTACCGAAAACGAAGGCCTGATTTCCATCCGGTCAAAAGAATTGAAGCTGCGGCTACTCGATCGCACAAAGGTGGAGAACGAACGCACGTTCTGGCAAATCCTGAATGTTGTTGTGCCGGTGGTACTGGTTTTGATTTTAGGATTGATACTGGGATGGATGCGGAAGAGGAGATACGCGAGGTAAAAGAATGGAGTGATGGAGTGATGGAGTATTGGAGTAATGGAGTGATGGAGGATGAAAATGATGGAGAGACGAAGATATGGAGAGAAGAGGAGATGGAGAGACGAAGATATGGAGCAAGAAGGTGATATAAGAAGTCAGATTTTTGATTTTTGATATGAGATGTGAGGGATAGAAAAAGGAATATTGAATATTGAATAATGAACATCGAATATTGAAATGAAGGAATGGAGTGGTGGAATGAATTGGAGATAGAGTGACGAAAGGGGGAGATGGGGAGATATAAGAAGTCAGATTTTTGATTTTTGATATGGGATGTGAGGACTAGAAAAAGGAATATTGAATATCGAATATTGAACATCGAATTTTGAAATGGAGGAATTATTGAATTTTGAATGAAAGGGTTTTGCCATGGGCATCCCTTTGGGAAAAGCCCCGACGAATGGAGTATTGGAAGTTTGGAATAATGGAATATGGAAAATTTGATAGTGTTAAATATTGAAAAATATTCATCGGACATCTTACTTCGGTCTTCTGACTTCGGTCTTCGGTCTTCAATCATCAAACATTGAACAGGGACAAAACAAGTTTCACCATGAATAAGCAAAAACAAAAAATAAGACGGCGCTCAAAGCATACAACGATTTATGAATCGCCAAAGGAGCAAAAACACCCTGCTTTGAAATGGCTCATCTGGCTTCCTTTCATTTTTGCCTTTATCCTTTATGGCAATAGCATTCCCAACGAATTTGCCCTTGATGACATGCCACAAATCGTTAACCATAAATATGTGCAACAGGGCATTGCGGGCATTGATGATGTGATCACCACAAATTACTGGAGCGGCGCAAATCAAAACCTGGGTTACTACAGGCCATTGTCGCATATTACCTTCGCCATCGAAAATGCCATTCATGGCAACAACCCACACATAATGCACCTTATCAATGTGTTGCTGTACGCCCTTACGGGGATGGCCTTGTTTGGTTTTTTGGCCGGCCTGATGCGCAAGCGGCCATTTTTTGTATTGGCGGTAACCCTGCTTTTTATGGCACATCCGGTGCATACCGAAGTTGTGGCTAACATCAAAAGCCGCGACGAGATATTAAGTTTCCTCAATTCAATCATTGCACTTTGGATGGCTTTTAATTATTCGAAAAACAAAAACATTCTTTCATTGATTGGCTCGTGGGTTTTTTATTTCCTTGCCTTGATGTCGAAGGAAACTGCCATGACCACCCTCGCCTTCCTGCCATTTATTCTCTATTTTTTCACTCCCCGCCAGGGAGGATATATTGCAGGTATTACGGTCTCTTTTATAGCCATCTCCGGCTTGTTCCTGCTGTTGAAATTTGTGATGATCGGAACGCTGTCGGGCAGCCCTCCTGTCGAAACAAACATTTATCCCTACAAGGAAGTAGCAGAGCGATTCCCGACCGCCATTTATATTTTTGGAATGTACGTTTGGCAGTTGGTGATGCCAATAACCCTACTATACGATTATTCGTACAATCAAATTCCCGGGACATCCTGGGGCGATCCATTAGTGTGGCTTTCGTTCATCGTGCTGGCCTCCTTGGTTTATCTTACACTTAAAAATTTAAAACGACAGAATGTGCTTTCCTTTGGATTGATCTTTTTCGGGATAACTTTATCGGTGGGGCTTGCCTTTGTGGTGCTGCGTGGCGGCATCATGGCCGAAAGATTTTTGTATGCCCCGGTGCTGGGATTTTCATTGACAGCTTGCCATTACATTTGGAAACTATTGCCCACTGACAAGCGAAGCAAGAAAACAATTTACGATTTTAAACCCGGCGCTTCAAAAGCTTTTGTAGCGATATTGACGATTATGCTCCTGTTTTATTCAGTAAGGACAATTGCACGTAACCCGGTTTGGAAGAACAATTTTACCCTATTTTCTACTGATGTTAAAATCGGGGGCAAAAGTGCATTGCTGCTAAAGCATTACGGCAGTGAGTTGATCAATATGTCGGTGGCTGAAACCAATAAAGTCAAAAAGGATTCACTGATGGATCTCGGGATTGCATATGTACAAAAATCGCTTGAGATCAACCCGAGGTTTAGTGAGGCTTATTTTAAAATGGGATATGCCTATTACCAGTTGCGCGATTATGATAAGGCCATCGAATATTACAAAAAGACCAACCTTAACACCTCGATGAATGTGTCGAACATGGCGCTGGCATATTATATGGATGGCGATTATGGTGAGGCATTGAGGCTGTTGAGGCGATCACTACAATTAAATCCAAATAATTCCACAGCACGCTCAAACCTGCCAATGGTAGAATTGGCCTTTAACAGGAATTTACAGAAAATGCAGACCGAGCAATCGGATGACCCTGAACATTATTATGATTTGGGGAACCTGTTTGTTGAACAGACAAATTATACCGATGCCCTGGCTAACTTTACCAAAGCAGTAGAATTAAAACCTGATTATACTGCAGCACTCGTAAATAAAGGAAACTGCTACTATATGTTAAAGGAATACGACAGCGCAATTGTTGCCTTTAAGGAAGTATTGATCATTGACCCAAACAGTAAAATGGCCAATAAAAACCTGAGCCATCTTTACGGACTAATTGGAGATACCGAACAACAACAGTTTTATGACAGACAGGCGAGTGAGATGCAGTAAAGAATAAGAGGTCGATGGAGTGACGAAGTAATGGAGTGACGGAGTGACGGAGTAATGGAGTGACGGAGTGATGGAGTGACGGAGTGATGGAGTGACGGAGTGATGGAGTGATGGAGTGACAAAGAGACTAAGCGATTGGGAGATGGAGTGATAAGGTTATGGAATAACGGAGTGATGGAGTGACCTGTGAGAGATCAAGATATTACTATTTATCAATCATTAGTATCCGACTAAATAATAGAAAGACAAAAAAGATTCCTCACTTCACTTCGTTGCGTTCGGAATGACAGGGCATTAACTATTTTGAGTAGTGGAGGTGGGCGCGGCGAAGCCACGCCCACCTCCACTACGAATTTTCAAATCACAAATGCCTTGTCATTCCGACCAAAGGGAGGAATCTGTTATATTTACTCGAACAGTAGTATTTATCAATTAAATGTGTATTGACACTGTGCAAACATCGAACACTGAACCCCGCAAAGGCGGGATTTCGCTATGCTCAACATCAAACAATGAACAAACTTTACAACTACATCTTCGGCACAAAACAACTGCTCATCCTGGTAGGGATTACCATGCTGGTATTTGTACTCAGTTTGTTCAATCGCTACATATACATTGATGATGCCTGGCTGGGCGAACAGGCCTTTTGGTTTTTACAGGACGGAATTGCCCGAACCGAAACCATCAAAGATTTTCAAAACTGGGACATCCATCTCCTGGTTTATCACAAAGCAACAATTGCTATAGGTGCCACATTAATAGGGATTTTTGGGTGGTCGGTAGAGAGCCTGCGCATATTTACCCTGGTAGTTTACTTCATCTTTTTTCTTGTTCTTTTCAGGTTTTTCAGAAATAACAAAACGGTTTTCACATCCGGTCATTTTGTACTTGCTGCCTTCATCATCTTTTTCAATCCCCTCACCCTGCTTTACAGCTACACCTTCCGACCTGAAATATTGGTTTCACTATTAGGGTTTTCCTCATTTCTATTCATTGATTTGTTTCTGGTTAAATCGCCAAAAACAAGATATCTGGTTTTTTCGGGGCTGCTTGCCGGGCTGTCAATCCTTTTCCACCTGAACGGGCTGGTGTTTGCTGTCAGTGGCTTCCTTGTGCTCATATTTATGAGGCAACTAAAACCCGCCATCATTTTCGGGTTTTTCGCCGGCATCATTGCATCGCTATATTTGATTGATTTATGGCAACCAGGTCAGATGCAAGCGTATCTCGACCAATTAAACAACTGGCCTGTGCCCCATGCCGAGCACTATTCATCCGGCAATTTCTGGGATTGGCTTAGCACATTACTTTTGAAACTGCTCAACGAACAGCAGCGCTTTTTCTGGAGTTATAAAGTTTGGGGAATTTCAAGCCTGTTTATATTTGCATTGATCCTAAAATGGAAAAAGGTGATAAAAATAAAAAGGCACCTTTTGATCTATCTAATTATTCTGATAGTATCACTAAATATGTTGGGGTCACAGATTGCTGAGCGCTATTTACTTTATTATTTCCCCTACATGGCGATTATTATGGCAATCATGATTTTTGATTTGAGAACGAAAGCAAAAGCATGGATGCAAGGGACAGTAATAAGCTTGCTGCTGTTACAAACTGTTTGTGTGGGGATGGTTTTTTACAACATCTTCAACCAGAATGATGATTATGTTCATCAACATGAGGAGATTTTAGCGATGATACCGGAAAAATCTGCTCCTGTGCTGGTGAGTTATCGATTTATTTTTAATGCACTTGAAGACCGGCAATTGATCAGCTACAAAAGTTTTGAATACCACCAGGTGGAGTTGGACAGAAAGTTAAATCAGGATGAATTTCTTGAACGGGCTTCGGACTTAGGCATAAAGTATATTGTAATCCCCGGCGAAATGCTTGAAGGTTCCGATTCACGCTTTCCATTTTTGATGGATGGCAAAGTGGATGACAATCCTTATTTCGAAATACATATTGAAGACACTGATTTTACAATCCTAAAATCGATCAAATAAAAAACTTTTCTTTTGCTTGAGATATAATAATCCTGCTAAAAATCAATTCTATTAGATTGATCGAATGATGAAAGTGATATTTTTGCATGATCGTGAATTTAAGAAAATGGTAAAATATTTTTATGAAGAAAAATAAAGGGATCTTAATAGTAGTAATTGTCCTGGCTATTGTTGCTGTGGTGTTGATTTTACAAAATCGTAAAACTACCCTGAATGAGCGGATGGGCGAGTTTGCCATAGCCGACACTTCGTCGGTAACTAAAATTTTTATGGCCGACATGCGTGGCAACCAGGTATTGCTCAGCAAATCAGCACCAGGCAAATGGCTCCTGGATGACTCTTTAAAGGCTGGCAATGAAAGTTTGAATTTGTTGCTCAAAACCATGTCTAACATTGCCGTAAAAGCACCTGTACCTAAAAAAAGTTACAATAGCGTGATCAAGCGCCTGGCCACCAATTCTATTAAAGTCGAGATTTACCAGGATAAATTCAGGATTGACCTATTCAATTTCATTCGCTTGTTTCCCCACGAAAAATTAAGCAAAGTTTACTATGTAGGAAATCCCACACCCGATAACCTTGGTACATTTATGTTGCTCGAAGGCTCCGAAGTCCCTTTTGTAGTTTACGAACCGGGATTTCGTGGTTTCATCGCAGCACGATACACAGCCCACCCAAACGATTGGCGCGATCACACTGTATTCAAAACTAAAGCTGACAAAGTCAAGTCAATACAAATCGAATTTCCATATGAGCCAAACGAATCTTACCTGATCGAAAAACAAGGTACAAGCGAATTGAACCTTATCTCCCTCGAAAACAAACAAAAGCTAAGTTCATTCGATACCCGAAGGCTTGTTGATTTGGTGAAGCTTTATAAAGACATCCGTTTCGAAGCTGTGCTCGACGCCATAGAACCTGCGCGGGTTGATTCAATCATTCACACCATTCCTTTAAATATTATCACGCTCACTGACACCGATGGAAATGTGAACCAGGTAAAAACGTACAGGCGTGTAACCGCAACCGGCGATTTTGACCTGGAGGGCAACAGGGTAACTTACGATCTCGACCGGCTATATGCGCTCATTAACAATGGACAAGAGTTGGTGCTCATCCAATATTTTGTTTTCGATCCTATCACCAGGCCTCTGTCGTTTTTGGTTGGTAGGGAAATTGTGGAGGACTCTAAACCTTCAAATAGATATTAAATCAAAAAGGGAAATGCTGATCAAGTAAGTGTAAACTTAGGCTAAAATTCTTAAATTTGAAAAAAAGAAATGGTAATTGAGAGTTAATTAGTAATTTATGAAATACCCGATTATTTATAATAAATACTCTCCTCCACAAATTGTTTGGTCTGCGGTTGAGGAAAAGGTGTTGGATGATCAATTCAAGCTTTTTCAGAGGCGTTATCGCAGATCCAATAGGATTCCAAGAAAGGTTGAAAAGAAAGGAATAGCCGAGCCTAAAAAACCATTAAAACCAGAAAAACCAAAATTTTTGGATAATTATGGTTTTGAGCAATCGTATGGCGGAGGCTCATCATTCAATTCCAAATGGGAAATCTTTTTTTTGATATTTTTCTTGCTTGTGTTTTGGGTGTTTATACTCATTACTCTGGCTTTAATTACTATTTGGTGGCTTTTCAAGCAGATTTTCGTGTTTCCGTATTTCATATATCTACATTTACGGAGAAAATCTGATTACTCTAAAAACTATAAATGTTATTTAAAGGAACTTCAAGAATATTCGATACAATATGAGGAGTACCTTAAAAAGATTCAAAAAGCAGACACAGCAAATTTGTTGCACAACGAGTTTCTTCGCAACGAGAGAAGCGCATACGCTGATTACAAGCATGAAAGGAAAAAGCATTTTGAACAGGTAAATGAGCAAGCTTTCCAGTGGAAGTATGATGAAGCTTTAAGGGAGATGTTTGTTAAAGTAACAGAGCCAATTATTTCAGATTTTGAGGTTCAAAAAGGTTTGACGGAAAATTATTTCCTTAAAATATGTAGGAGATATTTTGATTTTATGTCATTAAAAATTATCTCTGATTGCAAGCTTGGATATTATTATCCCGATATTACCATTAGGACGGATTTCGGACTTTATATTGATGTTGAAATCGACGAACCCTATGTTAGTCAGACAAAGGAAATAATCCACTATTTTGAGCCGGAACAAAACGATTATTCAGATTCGATAAGAAATGAGCATTTTAAAGAAAATGGCTGGGTAGTAATCCGCTTTACAGAAAAACAGGTCATTCAACAACCATATTCTTGCTGTTATGAAATCTCATTATTGATATCAAAATTAAATGGTAAGGAAATCCCGCCCAACAAAATACAGGATAGGTTAGAAGAGGAAAAACTTTGGTCGAAAAAAGTTGCTTATGAAATGATCTCCATTAACTACCGAAAGACTTATCTACCTAATAATCTTTCAGAATTTTTCTAAAATCCAAACAATGGTATTGTTCTTTGTGCTTCATCGTGTTATTCTAATAGCATTAATCCTCCCAAGGCTCAGACCCAGGCATCATAAGTTTAACAGCTTCTACATTCCCTTCATCACACGCCGTTAAAAGTTGGTCAGTATAAGGGGTATAATCCTCATCGTCCACAGTACTCAGAATTTCACGGGCTTTATCAAATTGGCCAAGATTCCAAAATGATAAGTGATGTATTTGAGAGGATATATAATTTACACATTACGATTTCATATAATAAAAAAGGGCACCAAACATGGCACCCTTTTTTTGTGACTATTTTTAAACTTCAGTCTTCAGTCTTCTGTCTTCTGTCTTCCGTCTTCTGTCTTCCGTCTTCTGTCTTCAGTCTTCTGTCTTCAGTCTCCTGACTTCTGACTTCTGTCTTCTGTCTTCCGTCTTCCGTCTCCTGACTTCTGTCTTCCGTCTCCTGTCTTCCGTCTCCTGACTTCCGTCTTCCGTCTTCTGTCTTCAGTCTTCAGTCTTCCGTCTCCTGACTTCCGTCTTAAACAACACCTTGTGCCATCATAGCATCTGCAACTTTTACAAAACCACCAATGTTAGCTCCGGTAATGTAATCTACAGTTCCATCTTCTTTCTTACCATACTTCACACAAGTAGCATGGATGTCCTTCATGATCTGCTGTAGGCGGGCATCAACTTCTTCGCGTGTCCACGACAAACGAAGTGAGTTTTGTGACATCTCGAGTCCTGAAACAGCAACACCACCAGCGTTGGCAGCTTTACCAAGTCCATAAAGAATACCGGCTTCAACATAAACTGCAATAGCGTCGGGTGTTGAAGGCATATTGGCCCCTTCAGAAATACAATAGCAACCATTGCTAACAAGCATCTTGGCTTCGTCTTCGTTAACCTCGTTTTGTGTGGCATTAGGCATGGCAACATCACATTTTATGCCCCATGGTCTCAATCCTTCGTGATATTCACAGTTATACTTCTCAGCATATTCCTTAATCCGGCCTCTCTTAGTATTCTTCAGCCACATAACATAAGCCAGCTTTTCTTTGTCGATTCCTTCAGGATCATAGATGAATCCGCTTGAATCGGAAAGTGTAACTACTTTGCCACCAAAATCAGTAACTTTTTCGCAGGCATACTGTGCAACATTACCCGAACCTGAAATAGCAACAATCTTGTCCTTGAGGGTTTCGCCACGAGTTTTCAGCATTTCAACTGCAAAATAAGTAGCACCGTAACCAGTAGCTTCAGGACGAATTAATGAACCACCCCATTCGCGGCCTTTTCCGGTAAGAACACCGGTAAACTCGTTCCTTAACCTTTTGTACTGGCCAAAGAGATAACCAATTTCGCGTCCACCAACACCGATATCACCAGCAGGTATGTCAGTATTTGGCCCAATATGCCTTGCAAGTTCTGTCATAAAGCTCTGGCAGAAACGCATTACTTCATTGTCTGATTTTCCTTTAGGATCGAAATCAGAACCACCTTTTCCACCGCCCATAGGCAATGTGGTAAGACTGTTTTTGAGCACTTGCTCAAAAGCTAAAAATTTGAGGATACCAAGGTTTACAGTTGGGTGGAAACGCAATCCGCCTTTGTATGGGCCAATGGCACTGTTCATTTCAATCCTGTAACCTTTTTGGATTTGGATTTCACCTTTATCATCCAACCATGGTACACGGAAAAGGATTACTCTTTCGGGCTCAATCATGCGCTCAAGAACCTTTGCAGCCTTGTACTGAGGATTTTCTTCAACGAAAGGGATAAGTGTTTCTACCACTTCATGAACTGCCTGATGGAATTCAACTTCACTTGGGTTTTTGGCAATTACTTGTGCCATAAAATCATTTACTTGTTGATCAAATACGTTTGCCATAATCTTTTAAATTTTAATTTTATGAATAGATGTAAAATTAGGTTTTAGAAATAAAATTCAAGTATAGAAGTTTTCTGTTAATTAAATAACAGAACATTGATATTTCTTTTGTTTTATCAAAAAATTCAGTAAAACACGCAAAGATTATATGGGATTTTCTGAAATCAGGAATCCATGAATTAGGCGCGTTTATTCATTCGTCAAAAAAAAACCCGGTGCATAAAAATATGCAACGGGTTTTCAGAAAATGGTTTAACAATATTTACTTATTTCTGGATAATAAGTTTTTCGGTATGGGTCGTTCCATTGTTAGTAATCCTAACGATGTATATTCCTTCAACCAGGTGGTTAACAGAAACTGCTGTAGTATTCTCAGTAATTGAGAATTCGATGAGTTTGCTTCCACGTGTATCATAAACTACCACACTTGCATCACTTGAAATATCACCGATAACAGAGATGGTTACATGCTCTATGGCCGGGTTAGGATACAAAATAATCCTCGATTCTGGTAATTGTGCAATGCCAACTGAACCAAGCTTAAAGGAAGTTATTGCTGACATGCTGTAATTTTTGAAAGATCCGGTAGCCGGCTGCGAAACATCCCAATTTACCTGAACTTCTGTCATTACATCAGTTGATGGAGAATATATTACAAATTCCATCGCTTCATTTTCAATCATACCATCAACCGTTTCGGTAGTTGGATCATCACCATATACAACAAGGCTTAAATTACTTCTTCCACCATTGTATTCAACCATTCCAACGCAGCTCTGCCCACCATTAAACACAGCAACAATATCGCCAATCCGAAGATCTTCAAACGCACTGCTGTAAATCGAAATTAAGTGAGGGTTGCCTGTATTCTCGACCGTCCATGGAGCATTACTTACTATTTGCGGTATAGGTTTAACCACACTATTTGCGCCATCATTTTCAGGATAGGTAACTTCACCATCGGCTAACATAAATATGAGGTATGCAACACCGGGCTCCAAAGCTTCAAGTGTATATAAGCCACCTGCAGGCCAGTAAACCAATCCATTGTAGATATCATAAGCATACACCAGATCACCCTCAACCTGACTAAAAATTTCGGATGCGGCTACCGGCACTTTTGATAATACAGGAAGGTAACTGATCCCCCCGGAAAGATATACGGATTGATCATCAACA
>CAZBDF010000060.1:0-2058 GCA_964490385.1 uncultured Lentimicrobiaceae bacterium
GCAAAAAACTTAATAAAAGTCTTAATATGCCGACGATTCAACAGTTAGTACGCAAAGGACGCAAGAAGTTAACCGACAAGAGTAAATCTCCAGCTTTGGACAGTTGTCCTCAAAGGCGTGGGGTTTGTGTACGTGTTTATACCACTACACCTAAGAAGCCTAATTCAGCAATGCGCAAAGTTGCCAGGGTAAGGCTCACCAATCAAAAAGAAGTTAACGCATACATTCCGGGCGAAGGCCACAACCTGCAGGAACACTCCATCGTGATGATACGCGGGGGCCGTGTTAAAGATTTACCCGGTGTAAGGTACCACATCATTCGCGGTGCATTAGATACTTCGGGTGTTGAAGGCCGCACACAGCGTCGTTCAAAATATGGAACAAAGCGTCCAAAGCAGAAATAGATTATCGATAATTAGCATAATTCAATATAGAAAATGAGGAAAGCAAAACCTAAAAAGAGAATTATTCTTCCCGATCCAAGGTTCAACGACCAACTGGTAACAAAGTTTGTCAACAACCTGATGCTTCAGGGCAAGAAAAGCCTCGCTTACAAGATTTTCTACGAAGCCATCGACGTGGTTTCTGAAAGAACTAAAGAGGATGGACTGGAAGTTTGGAAGAAATCACTTGTTAATGTAACTCCTGCCGTTGAGGTTAGAAGTCGCAGAATTGGTGGTGCAACATTCCAGATCCCAACTGAAATCCCTCAACAAAGGAAGCAATCAATCGGAATGAAAAATATGATCCGCTTTGCGCGTAAACGCAATGAAAAATCGATGGGCCGTAAATTGGCTTCTGAGATTGTTGCCGGATTCAAAGAAGAAGGTGGGGCTTTTAAACGTAAAGAAGATACGCACCGTATGGCGGACGCTAACAAGGCATTCTCACACTTCAGGTTCTAAGCATACAAAAGGAAAAACAGAAGCAGGATAAATTAGTGATGTTGCAAGAATTAACACATATAAGGAACATTGGCATAATGGCGCACATCGACGCGGGTAAAACCACGACGACTGAGCGTATCTTATATTATACCGGCATCAACTATAAATTGGGCGAGGTGCATGACGGTGCTGCTACTATGGACTACATGGTTCAGGAGCAGGAGCGTGGAATTACCATTACCTCTGCTGCAACAACTGTTTTCTGGGATTTTAAAGACAACAATTATAAGGTTAACATCATCGACACACCCGGCCACGTTGACTTCACGGTTGAAGTGGAAAGGTCACTCAGGGTTTTGGATGGTGCTATTGCCATTTTTTGTGCAGTTGGTGGTGTAGAACCTCAAAGCGAAACTGTATGGCGTCAGGCCGACAGGTATGGTGTACCACGTATTAGTTTCGTAAATAAAATGGACAGGTCAGGTGCTGATTATTTTAAAGTAATTGGCGAGATCAAAGATAAGCTTGGCGCAAATCCAATCCCGCTTCAGATACCTATTGGTGCTGAAGATGAGTTTAGTGGTTTGGTTTGCCTGGTTACTAACAAAGCATATAAATGGGATGACTCATCGTTAGGCGAAAAGTTTAACGAAGTTGCCATTCCCGAAGATATTAAAGATACAGTCAATCAATACAGGACTACATTGATTGAAGGTGTTGCCGAAGAGAGTGACGCCTTGCTTGAAAAATTTATGGCCGATCCAACTTCAATTTCTGAAGATGAGATCATTTACGCCGTACGTAAAGCAACAATTGAACTAAGGATTACCCCGGTTTTATGTGGGTCTGCTTTTAAAAATAAAGGCGTACAGCCACTTCTCGATGCCATTGTGGCATATTTGCCATCACCTATCGAAGTTGAAGCCATCGACGGCATCAATCCCAAAACTGAAAAGGAAGATCACCGCGAAGCTTCCGTCAGCGATCATTTCTCATCACTTGCTTTTAAAATTTCTACTGATTCCTATGTAGGCAAAATTGCCTTCTTCAGGGTTTATTCAGGTAGCCTGAAGGCGGGTTCGTATGTATTGAATTCGAATACCGGAAAGCGTGAAAGAATTTCAAGGATCATGCAGATGCATGCCAACAAGCAAATTCCTTTGGATGTGAT
>CAZBDF010000060.1:2158-10734 GCA_964490385.1 uncultured Lentimicrobiaceae bacterium
ACAATCATCAGCGGAATGGGTGAGCTACACCTTGAGATTTTGGTTGACAGGCTGAAACGCGAATTTGGAATCGAATGTAACCAGGGTAAACCACAGGTGGCATATAAAGAAGCTTTACGAAATACTGTAGAGTATCGTGAAGTATATAAAAAACAAACTGGTGGCAGAGGTAAATTTGCTGATATCTCTTTTGAAATAGGACCAGCTGATAATGGCGAAGCAGGTTTGCAATTTACGGATGAAATTAAAGGTGGAAACTTGCCAAAAGATTATATTCAGGCAACACGCAAAGGTTTTGAAGCAGCCATGATGAACGGCACTTTGGCTGGTTTTGCTTTGAACAGTTTAAAAGTTGTTTTGAAAGACGGATCTACACATCCGATTGATTCTGACCAACTGGCTTTTGAAATTGCTGCAAAATTAGGATTCAGAAATGCATGTAAAGATGCGAGGCCTACATTACTCGAACCCATCATGAAACTGGAAGTTTCAACACCTGATGAGTACATAGGCGATGTAAGCAGCGATTTGAATAAAAGAAGGGGGCAACTTGAAGAGGTTTCTTCAAAATATGGTGCCCAGGTATTAAGGGCAAAAGTGCCATTGGCCGAGATGTTTGGCTATGTTACTGCGCTTCGTTCTGCTACTTCAGGCAGGGCTACTTACAGCCTCGAATTTTCGCATTATGCCGAACTTCCACAGGATTTACTTGAGAAAGTTTTGTATAAAGTTAAAGGATACGTAGTTAAAGTTTAAGACATTGAATTTTACAAATAAATAAATCAATTAAAGGTGAGTCAGAGGATTAGAATAAAACTGAAATCGTACGATCATAACCTGGTTGATAAATCAGCTGAAAAAATCGTAAAAACTGTAAAAAGTACAGGCGCTGTTGTAAGTGGTCCAATACCGCTGCCAACAAACAAAAAGATTTTTACTGTAAACAAGGCAACCTTTGTAAACAAGAAATCGAGGGAGCAATTTGAGTTATCTTCTTACAAGCGACTGCTCGACATTTACAGTTCAACAACAAAAACCATCGATGCACTGATGAAACTGGAATTACCAAGTGGTGTTGAGGTTGAGATTAAAGTGTAATTGGTTTTAGTATCAGATTAGGATAAATTAAACATTATTAATAATGTCTGGAATTATAGGTAAAAAAATCGGGATGACCAGTGTTTACAGTGAAGAAGGGAAAAATATCCCTTGTACTGTACTCGAAGCTGGACCATGCGTGGTTACCCAGGTCAAAACCAAAAAGGTTGATGGCTATGAGGCTATTCAATTATCATATGATGATAAGAAAGACAAGCATACTACCAGTGCTTTGAAAGGCCATTTTGCAAAAGCCGGCGTTAGCCCTAAAAAAGTTGTACGTGAATTTACAAGGTTTGAAGCTGGTCATCAAAAGAAATTTGGTGATGTTGTTGACGTTAATGAGTTCCAAGAAGGTGAATTTATTGATGTGGTTGGTACCAGCAAGGGTAAAGGATTTCAAGGTGTTGTAAAACGTCATGGATTTAAGGGTGTTAACGATGCAACCCACGGCCAGCACAACAGGCTGAGAGCTCCTGGTTCAATTGGGGCTTCATCATGGCCTTCAAGGGTTTTCAAAGGAATGCGTATGGCTGGTCAAATGGGAAATGCACGCGTTAAACAGATCAACCTTCAGGTAATAAAAATCGTTCCCGAAAAGAATTTGATTGTAGTAAAAGGTTCTGTTCCGGGAGCTAATGGATCATATGTAATAGTAGAAAGATGGAGTTAACAGTATATAATATCAACGGAGAAGAAACAGGCCGCAAAGTTTCGCTCGACGATGCAATTTTTGGCATCGAGCCCAACGATCACGCCATCTATCTTGATGTGAAGCAGATCTTGGCAAACAACCGTCAGGGGACCCATAAAAGCAAGGAAAGAGCTGATATTGCCGGTAGTACCCGCAAAATCAAGCGCCAAAAGGGAACTGGTACAGCACGTGCCGGTAGCATCAAAAGCCCTATATTCCGTGGTGGTGGACGCGTTTTTGGCCCTAGGCCACGCGATTATCATTTCAAGCTGAATAAAAAAGTTAAACGCCTGGCCCGTAAATCTGCACTTTCGTATAAAGCAGCAGAAAGCAAAATTACAGTGCTCGAGGACTTTAGCTTTGACACTCCAAAAACAAAGAACTTTATAAATATTTTAAAGTCCTTTAAACTTGAAGGTAAGAAGATGATGATTATGATGCCCACAAATGACAGCAATGTTTATTTGTCGGCAAGGAATATTCAGGAAGTATTGTTCCTGAACTCGAAGAGCATCAATACATTTGATATCATGAAAGCGCAACAGATTTTAATCGTTGAGAGTTCATTGACAGATATCGATGAAATGTTCAAAACAGCAAAGGCAGTATAAAAACAAAATACGTAAGGTATCATGAAGATTTTGATTAAGCCGATCATTACCGAAAAAATGACTGACCTTGGAGAGAAGCTGAACAGATACGGTTTTATCGTACACCGTGAAGCAAACAAAATCCAAGTAAAGCAAGCCGTAGAGGAACTGTATGGTGTTGATGTACAAGCAGTAAATACCATGAGGTACTCAGGAAAAATAAAATCCAGGAACACCAAAACAGGACTTATTTCTGGAAGGACAAGTGCATTTAAAAAGGCTATCATAACATTGGCCGAGGGTGAAACAATTGATTTTTACAGCAATATTTAATATAAATGGCTTTAAAAAAATTCAGACCGACAACATCCAGTCAACGCTTTAAAGTAATTAGTGCGTTCGATGAAATAACCACCGACAAACCGGAAAAGAGTTTGTTGGAACCGCAAAAGAAAAGTGGTGGAAGGAATAATGAAGGTAAAATGACCATGAGATATATGGGTGGTGGTCATAAGCAAAAGTACAGGGTTATCGACTTTAAACGCGATAAGGAAGGTATTCCGGCGACAGTTAAGACCGTAGAATACGATCCAAATCGTAGTGCCCGTATCGCGCTTGTTTATTATGCCGATGGTGAAAAGAGATATATAATTGCTCCTAAAGGAATTCAGGTAGGACAAACTATTGTTTCTGGTAAAGGCGTAACACCTGATGTAGGCAATGCTCTATATCTAAGTGAGATTCCTTTCGGTACCGTAATTCATAATATTGAACTGCGTCCGGGGCAGGGCGGTAAGATGGCAAGAAGTGCCGGATCGTATGCTCAGTTGACGACAAGAGAAGGTAAATTTGCCATTATCAAGTTGCCATCAGGCGAAACCAGGATGATCCTTCAGACATGTAAAGCTACCATCGGAATTGTATCCAATGCTGATCATAGCCTTGAAGTTTCCGGAAAAGCAGGTAGGTCACGTTGGTTAGGCCGCAGGCCAAGGGTAAGGGGCGTAGTAATGAATCCTGTTGATCACCCAATGGGTGGTGGTGAAGGCCGCGCCTCAGGTGGATTGCCAAGATCAAGAAAAGGTCTGCCCGCAAAAGGTTATAAGACCAGGTCGAAGAAAAAGGCCTCAAACAAGTATATCGTTGAAAGAAGGAAGAAATAATTACAAAATCATAATTAAAGATGAGTCGTTCGCTTAAAAAAGGTCCATTTATTCATTATAAGCTTGAGAAGAAAGCACTCGAAACCCAAGCTGCAACTAAGAAGACCGTAATTAAAACCTGGTCCAGGGCTTCTGTAATCTCACCTGATTTTGTAGGACTGACAATTGCAGTTCACAACGGGAATAAATTTATCCCGGTTTATGTAACTGAAAATATGGTTGGACATAAACTTGGTGAATTTGCACCGACACGTCAGTTTAGAGGTCACGCCGGTAATAAGAAATAGTATTAAATAGAGAACAATGGGAGCACGTAAACACATAAAAGCGGAAAAAAATAAAGAGGCAAAAAAGTCATTGTACTTTGCCAAGCTTAATAAATGTCCGACTTCGCCAAGGAAAATGCGACTTGTTGCCGGATTGGTTAGGGGCGAGGATGTTGAATTGGCATTGAGCATTTTAAAGCACACTCCAAAGGAAGCTGCCGGTAGAATGTATAAACTTATACTTTCGGCAATTGCCAACTGGCAGGAAAAGAACGAAGGCGTGAGAATGGAAGAAAGTAACCTGTACGTAAAATCTGTAATGGTCGATAGTGCACGTCAACTTAAGCGAATTCGTCCTGCACCTCAGGGTCGCGCACACAGGATCAGAAAACGTTCAAATCATGTTACAGTAGTTTTAGACAGCAGAAAAGACGAAGTGTTTGAAGTCGTTGAATAATCAATTATTAAGAAAAAATAATCACAAATATTTCATTACCGAATGGGACAGAAAACAAATCCAATAGGTCTTAGGTTAGGAATCATCAAAGGATGGGATTCAAACTGGTACGGTGGAAACAATTTTAAGGATAAACTGGTTGAAGATGATAAAATCAGGCAGTATCTAAATGCTCGTCTTTCAAAAGCCGGAATTTCAAAAATTTACATTGAGCGGACGTTAAAGCTTGTTACGGTTACTATAACCACGGCGCGTCCAGGGATTATTATTGGAAAAGGTGGTCAGGAAGTTGACAAACTCAAGGAAGAGTTGAAAAAACACACCGGCAAAGAAATCCAAATTAACATTTCTGAAATTAAGAGGCCGGAGCTTGATGCTGTATTAGTTGCAAACAATATTGCACGCCAGATCGAGGGTAGGATTTCATTCCGTAGGGCAATCAAAACCTCTGTTGCCTCAACAATGAGAATTGGTGCCGAGGGAATCAAAGTTTTGATCAGTGGACGTTTGGGTGGAGCAGAAATGGCCAGAAACGAAATGTATAAAGAAGGACGTACACCATTGCATACCCTGAGGGCTGATATTGATTATGCAAAAACTGAGGCGCATACAACTTATGGCCGCATTGGTATTAAAGTTTGGATTTGTAAAGGTGAAATTTACGGAAAGCCCGAATTAGTTTCCATGACTTCAGGCGACAGTAAGCAAAAGGGGCAAGGCCCGGGTGGACCTGGCGGACGCAAACCAAGACCACAACGTGGTGGTGGCGGACGTCCACCGAGAAGATAGTTTTGAAAGTATAAAGAAGAATATCAACATAACAACGCAATAATAATGTTACAGCCGAGGAAAACGAAATTTAGAAAGCAGCAGAAAGGCAAAATGAAAGGTAACTCCAACAGGGGTCATGAGCTTGCATTTGGATCCTTTGGTATTAAGACGCTTGAAACAGCTTGGTTAACAGGAAGGCAGATAGAAGCTGCCCGTCAGGCCGTAACACGTCATATGAAACGTGAAGGTCAAATTTGGATTAATGTATTCCCAGATAAACCTATAACCAAAAAACCTGCTGAAGTTCGTATGGGTAAAGGTAAAGGTGCCCCCGAATATTTTGTTGCCAGGGTAACTCCGGGCCGTATAATTTTCGAAGCTGAAGGTGTTCCTTTGGCAGTTGCAAAAGAAGCCATGCGGCTCGCAGCCCAAAAACTTCCGGTAATAACCAAGTTTGTTGTAAGAAGAGATTACGTAGAAGAAAATTAATCGCTGAAAAATGAAACAGAACGTAGTAATAGAATTGTCGAACGACGATTTGCTCGAAAGGTTAGAAGAGGAAGAAAAGCAAATGGTAAGGCTCAAGCTGAACCATGCAGTTTCACCGCTTGAAAACCCACATAAAATTACTGATTATCGCAAAACCATTGCCCGGTTACAAACCGAAATTCGTAATAGACAGCTTGAAGGTAAATTATAATAAGAGAGCATCATAATGGAAAGCAACGTAACAAGATCGCTAAGAAAAGAAAGAACCGGCCGGGTAGTCAGCAACAAAATGGATAAGACCATTGTTGTGCGGATCGAACGAAAGGTAAAGCACCCCAGGTATGGGAAATTTGTTAAAAAAGCCACCAAGTTTTCAGCACACGACGAAAAGAACGACTGTAACATTGGCGATAAAGTCCGAATAATGGAAACCAGGCCGATTAGCAAAGATAAATGTTGGAGATTAGTAGAAATAATTGAAAGAGCTAAATAATCATGATACAGAAAGAATCCAGACTGGCGGTTGCTGATAACAGTGGTGCAAAAGAAGTTCTTTGCATCAATGTGTTGGGTGGTACCGGAAAAAGGTATGCCTCAATAGGCGATGTCATCGTTTGTACGGTGAAAAGCGCGATTCCGTCAGGGAACATAAAAAAAGGTACTGTTTCGAAAGCAGTGGTTGTTAGGACCAAAAAAGAGATACGTCGCAACGATGGATCATATATCCGCTTCGACGACAATGCTGTTGTACTTCTTAGCGCCACTGGCGAGATTTTGGGTACACGTATTTTTGGACCTGTAGCTCGTGAACTTAGAGAAAAGCAGTATATGAAAATCGTTTCGTTGGCACCTGAAGTGTTATAAATAATTGAGGAACTGATCATGACACGTGGAAAAAAATTATTCATAAAAAAGGGCGATAACGTAATGGTAATTGCCGGAGAGTCGAAAGGACAGCAAGGGAAAGTTCTTGTTGTGGACTCGAAAAAGAACAAAGCTATTATTGAAGGCGTAAATTTGGTTACCAAACATGCCAAGCCCAATGCTGAAAACCCACAAGGTGGAATCGTTAAAAAGGAGGCACCAATGCATTTGTCAAACCTAATGGTTATTGATGGCAGTGGTACAGCTACCAGGGTTGGCCGTAAATTGGATGAAAAAACCGGAAAATTGGTGCGCTATTCTAAAAAATCAGGGGAGGTAATTAAATAATGAGTTACGAACCAAGAGTAAAAGTAAAGTATCACAAAGAGATACATCCTGCATTGATGAAGCAATTTGAGTACAAAAGCCCAATGCAAGTACCAAAACTTATGAAAATTGCCATCAACCAAGGTTTGGGCGAGGCGATTGCAGATAAAAAGCTTCTTGATTTTGGTATCAATGAAATGAGTGCTATTGCCGGTCAAAAGGCAGTTACTACCAAGTCGAAGAAAGACATCTCGAACTTTAAGTTGAGAAAAGGTATGCCAATTGGTGTGAGGGTAACCTTGCGCGGCGATCAAATGTATGAATTTCTCGATAGGCTGATCTCAGTGGCTATCCCACGGATCAGGGACTTCAGGGGTGTTAACGATAAAGGTTTTGATGGACGTGGAAATTATACGCTGGGTATTACTGAGCAGATTATTTTCCCTGAAATCAATATCGATAAGGTGAATAAGATTGGTGGTATGGATATCACCTTTGTTACAAGTGCTCCCACAGATAAAGAAGCATTTGCACTGTTGAAAGAGTTTGGAATTCCATTTAAAAATCAGAATAAATAACTAGCAATATGGCCAAAGAGTCAATGAAAGCAAGAGAAGTCAAGCGTGCAAAAATGGTTGACAAGTATGCTGAGAAAAGAGCTGCATTAAAAGCTGCCGGCGATTTTGTCGGATTGCAAAAGTTGCCTAAAAATTCATCACCTGTCAGGATGCACAATCGTTGTCAACTCACAGGACGTCCTAAAGGATACATGAGGCAGTTTGGTTTATCACGTATCACTTTTAGGGAAATGGCTTTGTCGGGATTAATTCCCGGAATTAAGAAGGCAAGCTGGTAATATTTATTGATAGAATCATAATAAAGAGCAGTAAGATATGGTAACTGACCCGATTGCAGATTATATTACAAGACTAAGGAATGCCATTATGGCAAACCATAGGATTGTCGAACTTCCTTCATCAAAAATGAAGAAGGAGATAACTAAAATCCTTTTCGAAAAAGGGTATATCCTGAATTATAAATTTGAGGATGACGTTTTTCCAAAAGTAATTAAGATCGCCCTTAAGTATCATCCGGTATCAAAGCTTTCGGCCATTACAACATTAAAGCGTGTAAGTACTCCCGGCCTTAGGCAGTACACTAACGCTAAACAGTTGCCAAGGGTTTTGAATGGATTAGGCATCGCTATTCTTAGTACTTCACAAGGTCTGATGACCGATAAAGAAGCCAGGAAAGAAAATGTTGGTGGCGAAGTTTTGTGTTACATCAGCTAATAAAGGAGGATTCAGAAATGTCACGAATAGGAAAATTACCGATTAGTATTCCAGCCGGAGTTGAAATTAAAATTTCAGACAAAAACCTGGTTACTGTCAAAGGTTCAAAGGGAACACTGGAGCAACAAATTGATCCTGATATTACACTTAAACTTGAAGATGGTACCCTCTCTTTTGAGCGGCCAACCGAGCAGAAGCGCCACAAAGCAATGCATGGTTTATACCGTTCATTGGTGTCCAATATGGTTCAGGGTGTTACCGAAGGTTATACGATAGTTCAACAGTTGGTTGGTGTAGGTTTTAAAGCACAGGCTAAAGAACAAATGCTGGAACTTTCGTTGGGCTTTTCACACAACATTGTGTTCATGTTGCCCGAAGAAGTTAAGGTTGAAACGCTGACAGAGCGTGGTAAAAACCCCACAATTACCCTTACTTCTGTTGATAAGCAACTTGTTGGACAGATTGCTGCGAAAATCCGCTCACTTCGTAAGCCGGAGCCATACAAAGGCAAGGGTGTACTGTTCAAAGGTGAAGTGGTTAAGCGCAAGTCAGGAAAAGCTGCTGC
>CAZBDF010000060.1:10834-14519 GCA_964490385.1 uncultured Lentimicrobiaceae bacterium
AGGGTGTACTGTTCAAAGGTGAAGTGGTTAAGCGCAAGTCAGGAAAAGCTGCTGCCAGTTAATAGTTAGGTAAACAAACGTACGAAAAGATTAAAATACCCATTGGGAAAATGGCAATAAAAAGTAGAAAACAGTACAGAAGGTCACGGATTAAGCTAAGGATCAGAAAGACCATTTCGGGTACAATGGACCGTCCAAGGTTCACAGTATTCAGAAGTAACAAAGAGATTTATGCGCAACTCGTAGATGACCTCGGAGGCAAAACTTTGGTTTCAGCTTCCTCAAAAAGCAAAGATTTTTCAACGGATAAAATAACCAAAATCAAGCAGGCCGAAGCAGTTGGTAAAGAAATTGCCACAAAAGCCAAGGATGCCGGTATCGAAACTGTAGTATTCGACAGAAACGGTTATTTATATCACGGACGAATAAAATCACTAGCAGATTCAGCAAGAAAAGAAGGCCTCAAATTTTAACGAACTATGGCAAACGCAAACATAAAAAGAGTAAAATCTAGCGAGATCGAGTTTAAAGATAAGCTGGTTAGTATCCAAAGGGTTACTAAAGTTACAAAGGGTGGACGTACATTTAGTTTTTCAGCCATTGTAGTTGTTGGAAACGAAGGTGGTGTTGTAGGCCATGGTTTGGGCAAAGCAAAAGAGGTTACTTCGGCAATTGCTAAAGGTATCGACGATGCAAAGAAAAACCTGGTAAAAGTTCCTGTACTAAACGGAACATTGCCTCACGAGGCATACGGTAAATATAGCGGGGCTTATGTTTTTATGAAGCCTGCTGCCCCTGGTACTGGTGTTATCGCCGGTGGTGCTATGCGTGCTGTATTCGAGAGTGTGGGAATTAAGGATGTACTTGCCAAGTCAAAAGGTTCTTCCAACCCGCACAGTGTTGTAAAAGCTACCCTCAATGCCCTGACTAAGATGCGCGACCCTTACACAATCGCTCAGATGAGAGGTATTGAATTGGAACAAGTATTCAACGGATAATTCATTTACTAAAATCAATTTCGGAGATGAAGAAATTAATGATAAAGCAAGTCAAGAGCGGTATTGGTCGCCCTGTTAGGCAGAAAAAGACACTGCAGGCACTTGGTCTCAGAAGAATGAACCATCAGATTGAGGTGGAAGGTACCCCTCCAATTTTGGGAATGGTTGAAAAAGTAAAGCATTTACTTGAAGTAGAAGAAGTATAACCTATTATAATAGCGTAAAGAAATGGATTTAAGCAATCTAAAACCGGCAGAAGGATCGATCAAATCGAAGAAACGAACTGGTCGTGGACAAGGTTCCGGAAGAGGCGGCACTTCAACAAGGGGGCACAAAGGTGCACAATCAAGATCTGGTTACTCACGTAAACCTGGTTTCGAAGGTGGACAGATGCCCCTCTACAGACGTGTCCCAAAAGGTGGATTTAAAAATATAAACCGCAAAGAATATCGTGGAATTAATATTGATGCGTTGCAAAAACTTTCAGAAGAAAGAAGCATTACTGTTTTTAACCTGGATGTGCTGATTGATAATGGCCTCGCCCAGAAAAAAGACCTGATCAAGATTTTAGGCCGTGGCGAACTGAGTTCCAAAATAGAAGTTACAGCACATGCATTTTCCGATTCAGCGTTGAAAGCAATAGAAACTCATGGGGGTGTTGCAACAAAAATCTAATATTTGATGAGAAAATTTATAGAAACCTTACGTAATATTTACAAAATTGAGGACCTGCGAAACAGGATTGCCTTTACACTTGGTATCATTCTGCTTTATCGTTTGGGTTCTTTCATTGTTCTGCCCGGTGTTGATCCGGAGATGCTTGGAGCCCTGCAGCAGCAGACTTCCGGCGGCTTATTGGGATTGTTAAACATGTTTTCGGGTGGGGCTTTCTCCAATGCGTCAATTTTCGCGTTAGGTATCATGCCCTATATTTCTGCATCCATTGTTGTGCAGTTGTTGGGGATGGCAATTCCTTATTTCCAGAGGTTGCAGAAGGAAGGCGAAAGTGGCCGTAAAAAGATTAACCAAATTACGCGTTATCTTACTGTCATAATCCTCGTTTTCCAATCGCCTGCATACATAGCTAACCTTGCAGCGCAGCTTCCTCCCGAAGGTATTTATCCTTTTGATCCCAGTGTTACAAACCATTCTATATTATCCTTCTTTGGCATTTCATCTATTATTTTGCTAACTGCAGGTTCGATGTTTGTAATGTGGTTGGGTGAAAAAATTACCGACAAAGGAATTGGAAACGGTATTTCACTGATCATTATGATCGGTATCATCGCGCGACTTCCTGTATCATTGGCCCAGGAATTCGTTTCAAGGCTTGAAGACGCTGGTGGTGGTCTGGTAATTTTTATGGTTGAAATCATCGTTCTGGTTGGTGTTGTCCTCCTTACCATTTTATTGGTGCAGGGTACACGGCGCATACCGGTTCAATATGCTAAGCGTATTGTAGGGAACAAGCAATATGGTGGTGTTCGTCAGTATATTCCTTTAAAGGTAAATGCTGCCGGTGTTATGCCCATCATTTTTGCCCAGGCGATTATGTTTCTTCCTTTAACTGTAGCGCAATATGCGCAGTCTGATTCGTTGTCAGGATTTGCTGCTACCTTCACAAACATCAACGGTTTTTGGTATAATTTTACTTTTTTCCTAATGATTGTTGCATTTACTTATTTTTACACAGCTATCACGGTTAATCCAAACCAGATGGCCGACGACATGAAGAAGAATGGCGGATTTATTCCTGGCGTTAAACCGGGCAGAAGGACAGCTGATTTTATTGATACAATAATGTCACGAATTACATTGCCGGGATCAATGTTCCTTGGTCTTGTAGCCATTATGCCTGCTTTCGTAAGTTTGATTGGCGTAAGCCAGGGATTTGCACAGTTTTATGGTGGTACGTCACTGTTGATTCTTGTTGGTGTTGTACTTGATACACTTCAGCAGGTTGAGAGCCACTTGTTGATGCGTCACTACGACGGTTTGACAAAATCAGGTAGGATTAAGGGACGTTCAGCGTTCGGAATGTAAAAAGAGAATATCTGAAATGGTGCTTACTAAGACCGAAGAAGAGATTCAAATAATAAAAGAGAGTTCTTTACTTGTTGGTAAAACTTTAGCTGAGGTTGCAAAAGTTATTGCTCCCGGTGTCAAAACTATCAAACTCGATAGTATTGCTGAAGAGTTTATCCGAGATAATGGTGCAGTTCCCGGGTTTAAGGGATATGGCGGGTTTCCTGCCTCACTTTGTATTTCGATAAATGATGAGGTAGTACATGGGATTCCCGGAGAGCGGGAGTTGGTTGATGGTGACATTGTTTCGGTTGATTGTGGCGTGAAGAAGAATGGGTATTTTGGCGATTCGGCCTATACCTTTGCAATAGGAGAGGTTGACGAAGAAGTTCTTCTGCTGATGGAGCGGACCAAAGAGGCGCTTTATCTTGGCATCGAAAGTGCGGTAGCAGGAAAAAGGGTTGGTGATATTGGATATGCTGTTCAATCGTTTGTTGAAGGATTTGGTTATGGCGTAGTTCGCGATTTAGTTGGCCACGGTTTAGGCAAGAAGCTCCACGAAAAACCTGAAGTTCCAAATTTTGGCAGACGAGGACATGGCAAAGAATTGAAAGAAGGAATGGTGCTGGCCATCGAGCCAATGATTAACCTGGGAACGAAAA
>CAZBDF010000061.1:0-4736 GCA_964490385.1 uncultured Lentimicrobiaceae bacterium
CGGTGATATAATCAGTTTTTGTTTCAGTATCCGATCCAAAAGCATTTGTAACAGTTAGGGCCACATCGAAGGTGCCTGCATTATTGTAAATGATTCCTGTCGGATGCTGCAAGTTGGAAGATGCGGTTTCGGTACCATCAAAAGTCCATTCCCAGCTTGTTGGATTGTTGGTCGAAAGATCAGTGAAGTCAATTGTGCCTCCTTCGTAAATCACAGTTTCGCCGGCTTCAAAATCAACCACCGGAAGTGGAATCACGTTAACGGTGATATAATCAGTTTTTGTTTCAGTATCCGATCCAAAAGCATTTGTAACAGTCAGGGCCACATCGAAGGTGCCTGCATTATTGTAAATGATTCCTGTCGGATGCTGTATGTTTGAAGATGCGGTTTCGGCACCATCAAAAGTCCATTCCCAGCTTGTTGGATTATTAGTCGATAGAT
This sequence comes from uncultured Lentimicrobiaceae bacterium, assembly GCA_964490385.1. Classification (GTDB taxonomy): domain Bacteria; phylum Bacteroidota; class Bacteroidia; order Bacteroidales; family 4484-276; genus 4484-276. The sequence continues at coordinate 442 of CAZBDF010000061.1, forward strand.
CGGTGAAATCAATCGACCCACCCTCGTAAATCACAGTTTCGCCGGCTTCAAAATCAGCCACCGGAAGTGGAATCACGTTAACGGTGATATAATCAGTTTTTGTTTCAGTATCCGATCCAAAAGCATTTGTAACAGTTAGGGCCACATCGAAGGTGCCTGCATTATTGTAAATGATTCCTGTTGGATGTTGCAAGTTTGAAGACGTGGTAACAGCACCATCAAAAGTCCATACCCAGCTTGTTGGATTATTTGAAGAAAGATCGGTGAAATCAATCGACCCACCCTCGTAAATCACAGTTTCGCCAGCTTCAAAATCAGCGACCAGTTCAGCTTCTACCACAAGTGTAACAGGAATGGTTAACTGTGGGCTGTCGGGATCGTTGCTGTTTACCAGGATATTGGCTGTATATGTACCAACAGAAAGTCCGGAAGCATCAAAGTTTACATTCAATTGCTGCGATAAAGTGGGTGATACGTTGCCACTGTTTGGATTAACAGTCAGCCATCCGGTTTCAGGATTTAAGTAGTCAATCTGAATATTAAAATCAAGTGTTGCATCACCGCTATTTAAAATAGTGAGGCTTTGAGATGCTGTTTCGCCAGTGAGTAAACTTTGGTCTAAGGATTGCGGATTCACAGATATATTTGGTGTAGTCTGTTGCTGAAACATTTCGAAAAACTCAAGGTACTTCTCCATGATGTCATCCTGGCTTGCCCTCGATGCCATGCCCCCAAATTCAAAGGAGGTGCCAATGGTTTTGTAGCTACTGGCATCATAGGCCACCGCGCAACCATAGGATGGGGATTGGTTAGCAAAAATCTGAAATGCAGGTGAAATTGGATCAATATGATCAATCCAGTTGTTTTCACCAGTGTAACTATAATCCATGCCCGAAGTGAAAGTCCCGCTTTGGCCGAGTATGGTTTCAAGGTCATCTGTCCCATCTGTAACACCGTCAATATTAAATAGGCTATGCACCGAAGTTTGACTATCGTATGCCCAGGTATCGCCGCCTTCCATAAACAGCTTTCCACCATTATTTATAAAGGTTGCAAGGGTTTGGCCTTCTGTTGAAGTAAGAACGTGATTGTCGCCATAAATACCAAGACATACAAAAGCAAGCTCATAGCTGCTCAGGTTTGTTGGGATGGAAGTTATATAATCAATACTAAGCCCTAAGTTTTCTATAGAGGTTTCTATATTCGGTCCCGAAGTTTTTGTCTCATCCAAATCGATAACCACAATATTTGGCTGGCCAATGGTAATATCAAAATTATCATCAAATGAATGGCCACCGGTAGCATTTAAGTTCAGTAACATTTGTACCACTTCACCTACAGGGGTGTTTGCACCAGCAGTAATGTTAAAAGCTGCAGTTGAAGTTCCCTGGATTGGTAGATCGCCATATGACTGAGCTTGGGAAGTGTTTACTGTAATAAAGGCACTTGATTCAGATAACACACCTGTAACATTATTCATCACTTCCGAACCATTGTTCTGTACAGTAATTTCAAGGTTTACGGTTTCGCCGGCATCAATTTGTCCATTGTTATTTCCTTGTGTGTCATCAATTGTATGGCTCAGGTATTTTAAGCTGGGGCCAACAGGGGTAATATCGAATGATGCAATTCGTGTGCGCCAATCCCAACTACCACTTGAATATTCAGTAGTAAACCAAAAAGTCAAATCATTGTCTGGATCAATAGACATCATACTGTAATCGCCCCAACGACTAACACCGGATTGGGATGATGTGCCATTATAAATGCTTGTTTCGGTAAAGGTCATCTGCCCAAGTGGATCGCCATTGTTTCGTCCGGTAAACCGGATCGATGGATAAGTACTGCTACTCGAAACCGAATATCCCAGACCTATATCCCCATTGGCATTCAAGGCAATACTTGCCATCCAGCGGTGGTCGCTGTCGGGGCTGTAGGTGCCTTCCTGGTGAAGGCTCCAGTTTGAAGTTGTTTTCCTTAATTCATACCATCTAACAGAAGCTTGTCCGCTACCATTATTTACGGTATGGTTGGTTACTATCGCCTCGTAAGCTCCAAAATTCCGGTATTGTAAGCGGTACATCAGCCTGTCGGCCAGGTCATCGAGTGTGGTTGATGTTCCCGGCTGATTGATGGTAAAACCACTTGTGCTAAAACTTGACACGGAGACATCAGATAATCGGGTAATAGTTGAACTGCTTGTGTTTGCCCAATTCACATCCAGCTCCCACATTTGCAAAACTCCGCTTTCGACAGCGCTAAAATAGTTGGGTGCCCCAGCGGGGGGAGGGGTGGAGCCATCAAAATCCGCGGGTAGCAGGCTGCCAAAGCTGGTGCCAAGGTCAAAAAATACCATTTCCGCGGATGCATCCCCGGCAATCATTTTATCGCGGTTTAGTGCGCAAGCACCTGCTCCCTTCCAATAGTAATTGGTACCACTTTTTTGAAATTGATTTACCGATAGGTAATAACCGTCAGGCCAGATACCGAACTTGGGATAGTCGGGCATATTGGTAAACTCAAAAGCATAACGGTGCCACGATCCCGTTGGGTCAGGTGTTTGGCTAATGGCCACTAACATCCATTGTGTACCATCAGTAGTATTGACGGCAAATTGGCTGGCCATCCATCGGTCGGCCTGCTCATCGTATAAAACAATTGGGTCACCATCGTTGGTGCCTGTCCACGAACCAACAAAACCATTCCAGATTGTACTGTTATCGGCGGGTCCATAAAGCAGGTTGCCACTTTTATCGTAAATAGCAAAGGCCAGGTTCACCATTTGCATGTAATGGTTTGGGCCAACATCACCATCGGTGTCGGGAGGTGCCACACCACTGAGGTTGCTAACACCATCAAAATTAGCTCCAATGGACCTTGATGATTTGTTGCCATTTTTATCTTGCAAAACTGGATCGGGCCCTTTGGGCGGGGGCATGTTTTTGAATTCCTCCTTAAAACCCATATGATTCTTGATCACATTATCTTTCCATGCGCGCTTTCTAACGCCGGGCTCAATCAACTCCATATCCCTCAATGGGGGAGTAGTATCAAAATAGGTAGCTGTAATAATTTCAGTTGGAGACTGAGGAGCTTCCTGTGAAATAATGATATTTGGTGAAAAAAGGGAAAATGCTGCCAGGATTAATAATAATGTTGTAAGCTTCTTCATGCCAAATAGTTTTATATAGGTTATTAAATAGTAGTTCATTAAATCCTTTAGTTTATTTTATTACGATTTTTTGGATTGCTTTTCCGTTTTGTCCGCTTGCTATCAAAAAATATACACCTTTGGGTGTATCGTGTAGATCAATTTCGATAGTGCTTCCATCGTTAAGCAAAGCTTTAAATATTTCTTGTCCGTGCATATTGTTGATCATTAACGATTCAAATCCAGAAAGTCCGGTCACAACAAATTTTCCGCTTGATGGATTTGGATATACCGAAAGTTGTACAGAACTTTCATGAATGCCGCTGCTCCCGTTGTAGGAATCCTTAAAGGCTGAAATACCATTTGTAATGAATTGTCCGGAATACGCGGGTAATTTCTCATCAAATACAGCCGTAATATTGGATTCTTCTCCCGTGGCAGCATTCAAGCTTCTGAAGTGCATTTGCTCGTTTTCTTCCATTCCATCCTTTTGCGGGGTAAGGGGATCATCACCAAATACAATCAATGCCACTGGTGTTTCCTTCAACTTTACGCTACCCGTACAAATCCCATTTTCGGTAAAAGAGCCTACAAAATCGCCAGCCTGGAGGTTTGCAATATTTCCGGCATCAATCATCACGGTATGTGTTGCAGGTGTTACATCCACCAATTGCCATGCTTTGGGGACAACAGGTTTTTTTGTATTGGCTATTTTATCAGTACATTCGGGGAAGTTCAGGGTGACAGCTTCGGTGAGTTTGATCAGGTAACTGGCACCTGTTTCCAAAACATCAAGCGAGTATATGGACATGGCCGGCCAGTACACCTGGAATCCTGCTACCGATTTCACAATGTCTATTTTGTTGATTATGGGTGTAAAGAGGTCATTGGCATCAATATTACACAAGCTTGAAATGGGTAGGTAAGACCAGCCCGCCGGCAGGCTTAGCTCATTGTTTTCGGGTATTCCTGCAACAGTTAGGAATACATCGCCAGTCATTTTGATTTGTGCCCCATAAGTTTCGCTCCATCCCGGGAAGGAATTGATGCCCTGCGATGGCCAGTACATAAACTGGTTGTTTTGCAACAAAATGAGTTCGTTAATTATGCCGGCAAAAAGTTCGTTCAAGTCCGGGTTTATAGG
>CAZBDF010000061.1:4836-14513 GCA_964490385.1 uncultured Lentimicrobiaceae bacterium
GATTTCCCAATCATAACTTTCAGCATATAATATTTCATTGGTTGAATAGTTGATTTCATCTCCCTGGCAAACAGCAGTACTCCCATTTATTGCTCCTGCCTGTTCGGGTAGTGGATTAACAGAAATGTTGAAAGCACATTCGCTTTGACAACCATTATTATCAGAAAATGTGTAGGTAATTTGATGTGTTCCCGGGCCTGCCAACTCAGTATCGAAATTGTTACTTTCCACACCGTTGCCTTCAAAAATCCCACCTTGGGGCGAAGTAAGGTTTGAAAGGCCATAAATTCCATTGTTGATGCAAAGTTCAAAATCATCAGGGCATGATAATGTTGGCAGGGCATTTACGGTAATATAGAAGCTACATTCTGCTTCACATACATTCCCATCTGTGTAGGTATAAGTAATTTCGTGTACTCCTTCTCCGGCGATGTCCGGTAAAAAATTATCTGCAACCATGCCAGTCCCTGAATATATGCCTCCGGTAGGTGTAGCACCCGAAACAGTAAATCCCTCTGCGTCGATGCATATCGAAAAGTCAGGAGGGCAACTTAGCTGTGGTGTTGGGTTTACATCCACGGTAAGTGGATTAGATACTTCACCAGTTCCACAAGCATTTATTGCTTTTACAGATATAAAAGCCTGGCCGCTAAAAGATGGCTGCCAGTATGCTGTAATTGCTGTACCGGAACCTGATAAAGTCGCGGCACTTGATGGAGAGATTATCCATTGGTAGGAAGTTGCCCCGGAAACACCGGAAGTTGAATACGTACTTTGTGATGTGCCCTGGCAGATGGAAGTTGTTCCCTGAGGAGTATTTGCTTTTGCAGGAAGTGGATTGACAGTTGTAAAATTGTTCTTGGTAAGGTTGTCCTGGCTGCTGTTGCCAGATACCGTGAGAGAAACATCAAAGTTTCCTGGTTCATTGTATGTAACTATCGGGTTTTGAGCTGTTGATGTAGCCGGAGTTCCCCCTTCAAAGTTCCATAGCCACGAAACTACATCACCTACGGATTGATCAGAAAACTGCACTTGTCCGTTTTCGCAGACTGTTGTGGGATTAGCTGTAAAAAAGGCCTCAACTGATTGTGTTGAAAAGCTCACCAGGTAGTCCTCGACTTCACCATAGGAAAATGTTTCACAGGGAGTTGGTACTCCATCCCATTTCATCGTTACACGCATCCTTGTAGTCCCAAAAGCATCGGCAGGAACTGTAAAACTTCCACTAACTGCCAAACTGCTTTCAGCAGGTGCATACACTAATTCACCCGCATCTTCAAAGTCGCCATCCCTGTTATAGTCTATCCATACTCTCCAGTATTCGGAATAGATTGTGCCCGAAAATTCTGGTGTAAGGGTAATGCTGGCGTTTTCTCCCGGTGTTAAATCCACGGTCAGATTGGTGAAATCAGTATATCCGGATGCACCTGATGAATTTGTGAAATCATTAAGCTCCACATTACTTATCCATTCAAAAGAATAATTGCTACCCTGCGAGCTACAATAATTTAATGGTACTTCAATTACATTGATATAATTCGTTTTCGTCTCAGTGTCATTACCTATGCCATTGGAAGCAGCAAGCGTCACCGAATAAGTGCCAACCGTATTGTAGCTCACTGAAGGATTTTGATTTGTGGATGAGGAAGGTGTTCCGCCCGGGAATGTCCATACCCAGGAATCTGGATCACAACTTGTGTCATCTGTAAAACTCACCTGGCTACCAACAATTACTGAGGTTGGTGTGGCTGTAAAATCGGTGGTAATACCTGAAACTGTAATATATCCGGTTTTGGTTTCCGCATCAATGTCGGTGCCATCACCTATGGTTAAGGTTACATCAAATACACCTTCGGTGCTGTATTGTATTGCAGGAGGGTATTGTCCTGAAAAGGAAGCTGGTGAACCGCCCGGGAACTCCCATAACCACGAAGTTGGTGGGCCGTAGGATTGGTCGGTAAAGTTCACTGATTCGCTCAAACATGGTGTTGTATTGTCGGCCGTAAATTGAGCAAAAAGCCCTTCGGAAACGATATTTACATTTGATGAGTAACGATAGTAGTTTTGTTTTGTGATTGTAACAGTCATAAGCTCACCAGGATTTTGTGCCGGGATGTTGATATTGAGCGGATATCCTGTCCCGTTTGCGCTTGCAATAATCTCTCCATTTACGGTAAGGGCAATTAAAGATCCTGAATTTGCTGTTATCATAAAGGAAGTTAAACCTGCTTGTAAAACGCTGCCGTGTGATACCGCTAAATTTTGTGGTACTTCCGTGTAAAGCGTCAGGAACGCATCGCCATGGTGGTGGAACAGGCGATAAGTTACCTGTTTGCTGCTCGAATTGTAAGGCCATGATGACTGGTATAAAAAGTGTTTTCCGGCTGCATTGCCAAAGGCAGGCATAACATATGAATTTGGGAATTGTGTTGAATACCCCGGCATAAAATCGGGATAGAGGTTGTCGAATACCCCCCAAACATAAACATCATTTACAAAGGAGTAGGAAACTTCGGTAGCTGCTATGAGGCCTAAAGCACCACTGTTTTGACCTCCATGGGTGTGGCGGTGAAACTTTTCGGCAAAGCATTCGCTTGAACGGTGAAATCCGCCAGTCTGGCAATTGATCGAAAAAATATAGGGTAATTCGTTGCCGGTATTGTTTAATGAGTTAATGCTTGAAGTATTAAATGCTGGTTCGCCCCATCCGCCATAGTAACCATGGTCGCGGTGTTGTAGCAGGTAAGAGCCATCGTTGATGGCAGCAATTACCTGGCTTGCTGTTCCGCCTGCAAAACCACCTAATTGTTGTGGTGTAGATGGGATATATCCTAAACCATTTGGTCCGAAATAATTTACTACTGTAGTGGTGTTGGTTGCTGTGGACCATGGATCACTGCTTGGGTTTCCATCATACACGGCATTGATCCTGACTGGGCTTTTTCCCAGCTCATTTTTTAGGTAGCCACCCACAACTTCCGAACAAATCTGAAACCACCTTTCGGTTTGCCAACCCAGGGCAGTAATAGGGTGGTCGTAAAAGTCAGGGTTGTTTGGCGGGTTTCTTTCGTAATCCAAAAATTTGGTAATCATTACTTCCAACTGGGAAGCATTGTTTGCAGTAATACGCGCAAACACAATATCCGGAAGGTCATTCCCGCTTACATCTGCAAATCTGTTATCTGACGCATAATCAGGATATGAGGATGGGTGGGTATAAAAATGAGAAGTAATTCCTCCTGTCCCGGTGCTGTAATCACCCAGGAGCAATACTGCCGATGGGGGCACCGACCAGTTGTTGTAAGCATTGTTAACATAAGTTTCTATCGCAGATACGGTATTTCCTCCAATATCAGTAGTTGTAACAACCCCTGTTTTGATGCCCTGCAATGTCCTGAACATTTTTATTGAATCGGCCCAGGCCAAAAAATCAGCATTGTTGGGTGAAATTATCAGATATTCGTAATCAGGTGTGTCGGTAGGTGATAGGACTTGCTTGTTGTAATCCATTTCAGGTAGGATGTCTGCGTTCAATACGGCACCTTGCAAGATTGGGTCGAACCAGCGGCTTCTCAAACGTTCTTCACCAACGATCCCATTACCACCTTCAAAAACAAGTTCTATTTCCATGTCCCGGTAAACGATCAATTCCTTAGTTACCGGATTGTACTGGAAGGGTGTGATTCCAAGCATTACAACATCAACGCCCCTGATTTTCGTTTTCTTGGAAATGATAACAGGTTCCTTAGGATAGAAGGCATCAGTTGAATAAACCCTACTGTCCTTTTCGTAGTGCAATGGCCCTGCTTCCGTGTCAAGCGGAATAACTGGTGCAGGTGAAATGTTTTGATTCTTATAAACTTCGGTGCGGCTCGAAAGAATTTTCACCCTTACATTTGCCCCTTGCGGAACTGCTATGTACCTGCCTGTTCCCGGCAAATCGGGGGCACCGGCATTGTTTGGAAGGAAAATTCCGGGCATTTTAACCGACTTCATTGGTTCGCCATCAACATCCGTATCTTCAAAAGTTATTTCAGATATTGAAAAATTGAGGTTCAGGCTTTGCCTGTCCGAGTGCTTCAGGTTAATTCCCTGTTTGCCCCAACTGTTGGCGTACTTTATTTCCTGTGCAATCCCGTGTTGGACAAAAAGGACTATGGTTGCCGTTAGAGCCAATAAGCCGAAGTATTTTTTCATTGTAGATAGTATTATATTTAATAAAAGTTAGTTCCAGTTTCGTAGGGTCTAATCAGGGAGGATAAAATTCATTTTGCTGGGCACAAAATAATCTGGTAAATGTATTCCTTTTTTATTATTCACCCAAGTAATATCCTTGATTAAAACAAGTATCGTAAACATATAAAAGTATTGAATATATTTAAGAGTCAGTATTATAGTCTTTTACGAAATATTCCATTTTCTATAATTTGGAATAATATTTTTTATTAGCGTGCCAAAACAGAATTTCACCCTAAAAACAGAATTTCGGATCAAAAATACTAAAATTTAGATGATTGCAATTTTGTAAAGACGTGAAATGGCTAATTTTAAATAATTTCAAACAGGATAAGCATCAGCTATTGTTGAAATCAAGAGGTGCTTTTGTTCTGATGATAGTCAACAAATGCATCCAAATCTTTGGGCAGGTAATTGTTTATAATTGAGCGGACAAGGGTAATGTATTCGTTGCCTTTTTCAGAATATCTTCCCAAGCCTTTGGCCATTACCAGGGCGTCCGGTACTTTGTTTTCCTTGCGAAGTTTCATGCGCGAATTTCTGAGGTCTTCGTAGGCATGGCCAACATTCAGGTTCCAGATGTATTCCTCCACGCAATCTTCGATAGAAGAAAACGATTTGACCCAAAACGTCGGGTTTTCAACCTCTGATGGAGGCTCTCCACATCCTGGCTTGTAGCAGTGAATGCCAAAATAGTTGTTGATGCTAAGGGCATATTTGGAAGTGCCCCAACCCGATTCGATGATAGCCTGTGCCATCACAAGCTTATCGGGGATAATGTCCAACCTGCCCAATAACTTACCCATACCTATCGAAAATTCATCCTGTGTCATCTTTTTGGTAAAAAGGCTGTCTGTCAGGCGATATTTATCTGCGATTTTGTTCAGCTTATTGCGCTTCCTACTGCTCTCAATTGCATCCGGATAATTATCCCTGTACTCCAGAACTTGATCACGCAATTCATTAACCTCATGGTTTGCCTCCACAACACCTGGATAAAATTTGGTAATGAAATCGATGTGATTATCGGTGAGCGGCTTAATAGTTTTAATGTCCTCTTCAGCGTAATCTTTTTTTGTGCTGTTGTTACAAGAGAATAATGAAAACAAAACCACAATAGAAAAAAGAATTGAATAGTATTTCATAGAAAAAATATTTTTAATGATTTACAAATCGCTAAAATTATACAATATTATTGTCTTCAGGTGTTTAACGTAAACTTCCCTTTTGGAGGAATACATTTTTAATCCTTCAGCAATAAATAAGGGGTCCAACTCATTTCCTTCTGTTCGGTTTTGTTGTCTGCGTTTCCTGAAATCGCTGTAGTAGGTTCCTGCATTTAAAAATTTTGCATAATGCTTAACACATTCGTAAACCGATTCGTAACTTTTAACGTAAATACCTTGATTTTTGGCGGCATTTGGTTCAATGCCACAACCAGGGCGGCCACACCGGATACCAAAATAGCTGTTCCCTTCTTTTGCAAAGCGCGACTGGCCCCATCCAGATTCGATGGCCGCTTGTGCAATAGCAACTTTTTCGGGGATAACATCAACCCTTAGCAATAATTCCTGTTTGCATTGGGGCGATGCAATTAATGAATCAAAAGGAGTGTCAAAATCAATACGGTAATATCGAAGTAACCTGGTAAACCAAAGCTTGTCTTCATCTGTAATACGCTCTTGTTGATTGTATTTCTGAATGATTCCGATTGCAAAATCCCTTTGAGCCTCAATTTCTGCATTTACTTCCCTGATTTTGGGGATCATCTCATCAACAAAATTCTGATGGAAATCATTGAATTCTTTCTCCTGCCCTAAAAGGGTGATTTGGAGGGAGAATAACAGGAATAGGCAAATTAGAAATGATTTATACAATTGACGAAACTTAGGTTTGGAGCTTTGAAAGGCCAAAAATATAAAAAAATGAAAACTTCCAATAAAAACTTCAGCGAACATAATTTGTCTACATTTGTTGTTAATTGAAAGTAAACAGGGGAAATGCATGTCGGATTTATTGGATTTATTTTTGTTTGCAAACCCTGCTGGTAATGTATTTGCATTACCTGATTACAGTATATTATAATGGCATTGGAAGAGAAAAATAAAGAACTTAGTGCATTGATCAGCCTGCTTGATGAGCCGGACACTGATATTTTTGGTAAAGTAAAAGAAAGGCTTTTTTCTTACGGGACGAAAGCAATCCCGGCACTCGAAAGTGCCTGGGACCAGTCTTTCGATGGTAAAATGCAAAAACGGATCGAAAACATAATTCACGAAATCCAACTCAAAGGCCTGTATAATGAGTTTGTTGGCTGGCGGAAGGATCATACAGAGGATCTATTGAAAGGTTTTGTTCTTGTTTCTAAATATCAGTACCCCGATCTTGATGAGAAAAAGATTATTGGTCAAATAGGATCGATCATACAGGATGTTTGGCTTGAACTGAACCAGAACCTTACCCCACTCGAAAAAATCAAAGTCATCAACCACATCCTTTTTGATGTACATAAATTTACGGGCAATAAAACCAACTTGCAAGCGCCTCAAAATTCATTTATCAAGGATCTCCTCGAAACAAAAAAGGCAAACCCAATTTCGCTTAGCATCATTTATTTAATTGTTTCCCAAAGCCTGAACGTTCCTGTTTATGGGATAAACCTGCCGCAGAACTTTATCATGGCTTATGCCGACAGGATGTTTCACAAGGATTTTAATTTTTCGAGGGATGATATGCAGTTTTACATCAACGCTTTTAACAAAGGAGCTGTTTTTACCCGGCGGGAAGTTGAATTGTTTGTTCGTCAATTGAACCTTAAAGATGAGGATGTGTATTATCTTCCCTGTGATAATGTAGCCATTATATCCCGGGTGTTTAACAACCTGATCTTCGCCTACGAAGGCTCAGGAAATCCTGAAAAGGTCCAAGAAATAAAATGGCTTCAGCAGGCTATCGGGTGAGTTGAATCTTATACTCTGACTACCAATGTCAATACGTTAAGGCAATGATAATGATGTATGATTGTCGATTAACGATTTATAATTTAAGATGTACCTGATTATCAAATTACAATAAATCAAAAATCAACACTCGTTAATCATCAATCGAAAATAAAATTCTTAACTTATTGATATTGTTCTGACAAACACAAAACTCGCAACGCCTAACGCTAAACATTCACCCGTTTTGCCCTCACAAACGGTTTCGACCTGTCGAAAAGGTAACGGAAAGTAAGATGCGTTTTGCGAACCTTTCCACCAATTTGTTCTACCATTTTCATCATCGATGGATTGAAATCACCAATCCAGTTCATTTCAAGGTCGGTGTATGGGAAGCTTGGTTTAAAGGCATTTTTGGCAAATTCCATAATCATTCCGGCTTCAATACCTTTGCTTTGGAATTCAGGAACAATGCCAAATATCCGTCCGATAACCCTGGTACATGATTTTCGAACTTTTAAATCGAACATAAACCTCAGTTTATTGAACCAGTTGAAATTGCCATTGAATTTCCGCGTGATCTGCGAAATGTCGGGCATCATAATAAAAAAGGCAATGGGGTCATTTTTATGGTAGGTAAAAATCACAAGCTGGGTATCCATTATGGGTTTCATTTGTTTAAGCAGTCCAATCGCGTGTGCTTTACTTATGGCCTTCACCCCCGGAAACCTTGCCCAGCCTTTGTTGAAGATCACCATAAAATCCTCTGCAAACTTTTCACTGCTTTTCCAGTTCATAGTTTTAAAAGAGTAATCCGGGTTGCCAAAAATTCGTTCAGCTTTCTGTTTCACCACTTCCTCCACCCCACCTGCTTTAAATGTGCGGTGATAGGTAAATTGCTGAAAATACTCCTGAAATTCATAGGCCTCAAACAAATTTTTATAATATGGAAAGTTGTACGGCATATTGTACAGCGGCTCATAAAATCCATCCACAAGGCAACCCCAGAAGCTGTCGCGGTAACCAAAATTTACCGGGCCATCCATGGCTTCCATGCCCTGGCTTTCATTCCATTTTTTGGCTGCATCAAACAGCATGGCAGCCGCATCTTTGTCGTCAATACAATCAAAAAAACCCAGGCCACCGGTAGGCTGATCATTCGATTTGGCGGTTTTGGCATTGTAAAATGCAGCCACACGGCCAACCGCAATATCCTTGTCATCCTTCAATATCCAACGAATGGCAGCACCTTGCCTAAAAAGTTTATTTTTCTTGGGGTCAAAAACAGCTTCCACATCCTCATCCAGCGGACGGATCCAATGAGGCTCCGATTTATAAAGCCTGGCAGGAAAGTCGAGGAATTCTTTTATCAATTGCGGACTGTTAACTTCTGTTAGTTTGTAGGTAGTAGTTCGGCTCATATCTTCTTTTGTTGCGAAGCGAAATTAACGAAAACTTTCTATCTGCCTGTGCCTATCTTCAAAAAAATTAATTATTCAGATGCTCTGGTGATTAGTTTTATTTGAGTATTTTTTTATTTTCTTTTGGGCGGCGGGTGGGCTTTCCGTTTGTAGCTGTCTCATGCCGGCTGTTTTTTTGTAAGCCGTGCGTGGGCTTCCTCTGTCAGCCTCCGCCGGCCAACAAAAAAATCTGCCGCCATTTCGCCAGGCTAGCACTTCAATCCCTGCCGCAGGACCATCGTGATTGTTTTTCCTACTTTTGTCAACCCGTAGCGAGATGACAAATGAAAGGGCCTCAGTTTTGCATTCGACTTTATGTACAATGATTTGTAATTAGGGCCTGCTGAAAAACACGAAACCATATTGTTAGCTTTTATATTTCGGTGCGCTGCACCTCCTGTATCAATTCTAATAGATGCATCTATAAAGATTATCGCCACGCTGTGGCTTAGCTTTCAGGTGCAGAGCACCGGTAATCTTTATAGAATTTTATCAGGTTATTGCGAAAAAGGTGCAGCGCACCGAAATATTTGGCGCAATGTTTTTGGGTAAATAGCTTCCAAAACCTTGCAAAAAAGATTTAAATTACCTGGTATAACATAATAAAATCCTATGGATTATACATTTCTCAGCAGGCTCTAATTAGCTTGATTAATTCATGAATAATTCATTTCCATTTCAATACTTTACAATTTGTCGTCATTAGTAGGTGGATTTATTCCATTTTTGCAATAAAAATCAAAACCCAAATGCAATTTAACAACCTTATCCATGGCCGGCTCATAAAACGCTATAAACGATTCCTTGCCGATGTTAAACTCGACGATGGAACTGTTGTTACGGCACATTGCACCAACTCCGGAACCATGAAAACCTGTCTCGAAGAGGATGCCGAAGTTTATCTTAGCCCGGCCAATGATCCCAAACGTAAAACCAAATTTACCTGGGAGATGATTAAAATTAATGACAATTGGATTGGCGTCAATACCGGTGTGCCCAATAAACTTGCCTTCGACGCCCTGGTCAACAATACAATCTTTAG
>CAZBDF010000062.1:0-14480 GCA_964490385.1 uncultured Lentimicrobiaceae bacterium
TTTCGAGAACAGGACTACAATTGGTAATGGCTTTAAGTTACAATATCTATGGTTAGCATACATAAAACTGAAAAGTAGATTCATGCAGAAAAACAAGCAATACAAGTCAAATATTACAATTTCAGGCCTGTGGCTATTCATTGCCCTGAGCCTTTGCTCATCAAAGATAAGTGCCCAAGCTGACAGCCTTAACTATTCACAAGAAGCGCAACAAGACAGCACCATCGCATATCTCAGCCCGATGGAATATGCATTTATGTTGCACGAAAAGACCAACTGGCTGCTTAAAGCAAATCTACTTATTCAAACCGAAAACCGGGAAACAGTCAGGTTCAAATTAAGTTTCGAAAAGAAAATTGCAAAGGCATTTTCGTTAGATGCTGCCATATCATACAATGGGTCAGGTCTGGATGCTGATTATTTCCACGGAAGTGAATTCTCACTGGAATCGAGATGGTATTATAAATCGAGAAAAAACAAACAAAGCAAAACAGCAAACTTGTCAGGAGCTTATTTTGCACTTGGTGCAAGTTATAACAAAACAAAATCAAGTACCGATAGTCAAGGGATTCACTCCGATTATAGCTCAATCCCGGTATTTGCCAAATGGGGTTTGCAACGAAGGTTTCTAAAACGGGGATATGTGGATTTCGGTGTAAGGACCGGAGCCAATATTTCACTTACTGATTGGGCCCCAACATCATTTTTTTTAGGCACCTATGTTGATGCCGGACTGGCATTTACCCGAGACAAGCAAGAACTCGATTTCGATAAACTCTGTCCTGTATTGAGATGTCATGCTTCCGATAGGTTCCTCCTAAAAACAAACCTGGTGGATATCATAAGCCTTGGTTTTGTCCGAAAAACATTTATTGGCACAATCAGACCAAATATTGCAGCAGAAGTTAAACTCGGGGAATCACCTTTTTCGATCAATACAAACCTAAGCTGTGGCCTCACATTCTCAGCATCCTGGGACCATGCCTACACTTTTGCCATTGAACCAAAACTGCTCGTGGAAGGCCGCTGGTATTATAACCTGAAACGACGCATACTGAATGGAAAAACCGGCAACGGCCTTTCGGCGAATTATATTTCAATAGGCGGGCTTTACCAGGGCGAATACCAAACAGTGGTTGGCGGACCTTACAATTACGATTTCAACAAAGAGTTCTTCGGGGCCAGGCTAAGCACCGGGATCCAACGCGCCATCAGTAAGCACCTTTATTTTGATGTGAATATTGGTGTTGGATACGGAAAGGGACATGAATACGATGAAGCAAATGATGCAACTACCAACCAAAATAAGTTCATCTTCGATTTTGGCATTGCCATTGGGTACAGGTTTTAGCATGATCATCAAGTCCTGTCGGAATATGATAGTCCAGTATATCTGCCAATTTAACGCCATGCAGGGGATTATTGGGCTGTTCCTGAGACTCCTTTGATTTAATATTTTCTGTATCCATATCACAAAATGTTTACATATCTGATTACCCAAGTATTCGATCGATCATTTGTAGCTCATCTTCACTAAAATCCAAATTATCCAAGGCCCCGCAAATATCTTCAATCTGGCTTACTTTGCTGGCACCGATCAACGATGATGTAACCACCGGGTTTCGCAATGTCCAGGCAATGGCCATCTGAGCCAGGGATTGTCCACGGCCCTGTGCAAGTTCATTCAATTGGTGGATGGTTTTGAGCTTTGCTTCGGAAATGTCACTTTCTTTTAAAAAACGACCATCTCCCCCAACACGCGAATCTGATGGAATTCCATCCAGGTAGCGATTGGTAAGAAGTCCTTGTGCCAGTGGCGAGAAAACTATTGAACCAATGCCATCTTCAGCTAAAACATCCGTCAGCCCATTTTCAATCCATCGATCGAACATATTATACCTGGGTTGGTGAATTAAAAGGGGCGTCCCCATTTCGCGAAGCATCTTAGCAGCCCGTTTGGTTTCATCAGGCTGGTATTGTGAAATGCCAACATAAAGTGCCTTGCCACTTTTTACAATATGGTCCAGCGCACCCATGGTTTCTTCCAGCGGGGTTTCATGGTCGGGACGGTGGTGGTAAAAAATATCCACATAATCTAATCCCATCCTTTTTAAGCTTTGATCGAGGCTGGCGATTAAATATTTCCTGGAACCAAAATTCCCGTATGGCCCCGGCCACATATCCCAGCCGGCTTTGGTCGAAATAATCATTTCATCGCGGTAGGCTTTCATATCCTGTTGAAAGATTTTCCCAAAATTACTTTCTGCCGAACCGGCAGGTGGGCCGTAATTGTTGGCCAGGTCGAAATGGGTGATGCCCAAATCGAAAGCCCGGTGGGTCATTGCCCTGGCATTTTCAAAATCGTTTACATCGCCCCAGTTGTGCCACAATCCCAGAGAGATTGCCGGCAGTTTTAATCCGCTTTTCCCGCAGCGATTGTAGCGCATGGTGTCGTACCTGGTATCAGAAGGTGTATATTTCATAGTCTTTTTTGCTATCATCGAATTGACCGAATTAAACTAATTATGTAGGGGATAAAAGTACTTATTTTGACTGAAAGATGATTTTTCTGACACCTATAAAATCAATATGAATCGCTATTTTTGTAAAAAATAAAGCCATGAGCAAAGAATGTAAAAAGCCCACGATTATTGGTCACAATATAGATGGCACACCTATTACTCAAGTTGACCTAAGAAGAAGAGTTAAAGCTGCCTCGCAACGGGTAAAATCCGGTGATTATCTTACTCAGGAAAAAATTGAAAATGAAATAAGTAATTGGTAAAGAAAAAAGCTTAATTCCTCGCTCCTACTCCCAAACCCCTGAAATCGGAACATTACATTCGGGACACTTCCCGTCAACAATTTCATTTCTTAAAATGGTGAAACCTTTGCGTTCAATCAGCAGCTTTTTACAAACCGGGCAATAAGTATTTTCAGCGTCGGTTCCGGGCAAATTTCCGAGATAGACATAAAACAAGCCTTCAGCCATGGCTATTTCCCTGGCCTTTATCAGCGTATCACGCGGAGTTGCCGGAAGTTGTGCCAATTTATGTTGTGGATAGAAACGGCTGAAATGTAGTGGTGTTTCCTCAAAGCCATTTTCAGCTAACCAACCACACATCTTTTTTATCATCTCCAGATCATCAGTCCAGTTTGGGACAATGAGGTTGGTGATTTCCAGCCAAACCCCGGCATCTTTCAGGTAGGTCAGTGTATCGAGTACCGGCTGAAGCGTGCCGGCATTCAGCATTTCATAAATTTCGTTGCTGAAACTTTTAAGGTCAACATTTGCCGCATCAACATACTGGGCCAATTCGCGCAGAGGTTCTTTGTTTATGTAACCGGCAGTGACCAGGATATTTTTTATTCCCTTCAGTTGGGCAATTTTAGCTGTATCGTAAGTATATTCATAAAAAGCCACCGGATCTGAATAGGTGTAGGCAATGGATTGGCAATTATTCTGCATGGCATTTTCAACCACACTTTCGGGCATCAAATCCTAGTTTCGTGTTTCGAGGGGACTGGCCTGTGAAATTTCCCAGTTCTGGCAATTGAGGCAGGCCAGATTGCATCCGGCAGTCGCTATCGAAAATGCATGGCTTTGCGGCAGAAAGTGATAAAGTGGTTTTTTTTCAATCGGGTCAACATGCACTGCACAAGGATTTCCATAAGCAATGGTGTATAGTTTATCATCCTTATGATAACGGGTGCGGCAATCACCATTTTCTTCGGGTTTGATTTGACAATGGTTGGGGCAAATCTGGCATTTCAAACCTTTAGCGGTGGGTGTGTAAAACATAGCTTCGCGGCTAAATTTGCCCAGTCCTTTTTTCTCAGGCACTGGATTGGCCGACCATAAGGGCAATCCGCTTGAAAGCGCACAAAGCCCACATGCACTGGTAAGTCCAAGTTTTAAAAATTTGCGTTTATCAATTTGTTTGCCTAACATTTTAAACAATGGATAACTATTTAGGTGGTTGACAGATTTGTAAAATTGTAATCTTTTTTCAATTAAAAGTCATTGATGGTCATTAGTAGTGATTGATAGTCATTAAATACAACAAAGGATAAAATTCTTTTCAAATGTAGTGAAAAAATGCAAAGATGAGGGAATGAGGGAATGCGTAAATGATTGAATTAATCTTCAACAAATTATAAACTTCCACAAATTCAAGAGATTATGAATCCTCTACGAGGATTTCCTACTTTCATTGCACCAGATTATTACAATTATGAAACCCTGCCTGCCGGCAAGGTTGGCTCTACGAGGTATTAATCAGATGTGCATTGTTTCAGTAAAAATGGCCGTAGGACATTCATAATTGTAACCTGCCCCTGATATCATTAAAAGTAAACTCCAAAAATAAGAATAGAACGCTGATGACACGGATTATACTGATTTACACAGATTCATTGGTTTTCTTATCAGTGATTATCCGTGTAATCAGTGTCATCCGTGATCCATATAAAATTTGATAAGGTAATTCGCTGTGTGTGATATTATGCTTCACGCTTAATCCATAAGAAAACAATTGATAACAAATTCAATCCAACCACCAAAAGAACTGAGCCTGGGATTCCAAGAGCTGGTATCAGCAACACCGAAGCCAATATTGCCCCACCAGCCGCTCCAATTAAGTCGATGGCATACGCAGAGGATGCAACTTTAGCCTTGCTTTGCTTTTGAAGTTTCACGGCAAAAGAAAACTGTAATCCGGTCATTCCTCCTAAAATGGGCATACTGATGTAAAGAAGTGTTTTTAGTAAAATATCAGGAAAAGTAAATTCTTGTACTAAAAGTAGAATCAGAAAAATGACCAATGAAAACACTCCGATTAGGCCTTGGTTTTTAATAAGCCATACGAACTTGATTTTTGAAGATTGCACTTCAGCAAACCAAACCCCGGTAGCCAAACCAATCATAAATCCTGATATCAAAAGAGCAATCGCCTGGTAAAGTTGCCCGAAATAAATCTGGAATACCATTAGAATTATCAGCTCAATTACTGAAGCAGAAAAACCTGTTAGCAACAAGGATTTATTGAATGATGAAACAAAACCAAACAACAGGAGCATCCCAAAAACAACAAGAGCTAAAACCCACCACAATTTCTGTCCGTACCACGAAAGCCAATAGCTTATCTGTGAAAAATAAGCTACTGGTCGAAAATCGCTATTCACCGGGGAATTATAATCAATGGATTTTGAAATTTGGGACGCCCGCTTTCTGGCTATATCATCATCGATATAGTAATGATTTACAAATTCGTTTTTAATACCACGCTCCTGTAAGATTTTAGAAATATCGAATTCTAAACTATCATCGGAAGCAAGAAAATAGTTGCTTTCGCCAGGGTAAACAATTACATGTTTAAATTCCGATAAGAGTGTCTTTTGTAAAATACCAATAAAATTGCGTGCCTCATCACCTAGGTAGTTTGATCCTCCCTGGAAAGGAATTGAAATTACAGCTCCCGGGTTGAGGATTTTTTTAATCCTTTTAAAAAACTCAACACTATAAAAACGGTTGAGTTGAAGACTGGCCGGAGCTGGCAGGTTAAGCAAAACAACATCATATTTTGTCTGGGTTTCCGAAATGTACTTCCGTGCATCAGCAATATGGATCGTTAAGATGTCATCAGGCAAACCCACAAAATTTTGCATGGCCTCAATCAAGTATGGATTTATCTCAACGAAGTCGATTTTACCGACATCATATTTTGAAATCTCACGGGTCATCCCGCCAATGTCACCAGAAACCACCAGGACTGATTGAGGATTTTTAGGCTGAGCCATGGCGTAATGCACTGCTTCCTCGTTGGCAATTAAATCATCAGTAGAGAAAAGGCTTATCCCGTTTTCATAAAAATTATACTGCCCGCCAGTTTGTGTAACAGTCAGGTTACCGAATGGTGTATCCTTCGATAAAACTATGGTTTGATTTTCAAAAATGAATGATTTCGCAAGGCCATCAAAATTGATAATGAAAGGTAATATTAGAAGCACAAAAATAAATACAAGCAGTAAAAGTCGTTTCACAAGCGCATTCAGCCTGAAGGGAATCAATAACAGCGCAGCGAAAATATTGATGGCTGAAACAGCAAAAACAATTTGAAAGCTTGAAAAGTATTGAAGCAAAACAAAAGTAAATAGCAATCCCCCAACAACACTACCAAATGCTTCCAAGCCATAAACTTTTGGGGCTTGTTGCCGTCCTGTCAATTTTGAAAACCCATCAGCAAGAAAAGTAAAAAGGCCGCCAGAAACCAGGCAAAACGGAGCCATGACAATTAAACAGAACAAACTGGAACCATAAAAGGCAGGAAGGGTTCCTGGTGGGTAAAATTGTGCTTTTGCCCAATAAATTGACAAAACAGAAACTGGAATAAGCAAAGCAATGAAAAGTTGGCTTGTAATAATTTTTTTGATGTTCAAAATATCTAAAAGCATACTGCCTGCAATCTTCGCCCCGATGGCAGTCAACAACATCCAGTTGCCCAGGATTATCCCAACAATCAGTTCATTGCCACTAAAGACATTCAAAAATTCACGCATATAGATCATCTGCACTAACAGGGCGCTGAACCCTGTGATGAACATCGAAAATTTCAGATTACTATACTTACTTACCAACATGAAGCGTGATTTTTGACATGCAAATAGATCTTATGGAAAATAAAGAAATGAAAAAAGCAAAATGGCAATAAATATATTTTCACTGATTTTTGAATTATTTTTTATTGTAACTTTGAAACAAAATTAAGACAAAATGGATATTCAAACATCAAAGATCGAATTAGTTAAAATGATTTTGAACATTGAGAACAATGAATTCATTCAAAAGGTAACTGAATATATTAATGATATTGACTCAACTGACTTTTGGGATGATTTAAGTGCAGATGAACAAATGGAAATAAGAGAAGGAATTAGGGAACTTGACAATGGGGAAAGGGTTCCTTATGAAGAATTTTTGAAAAAAGTTTCATAATGGGAAAGTCATTCATTTATTCAATAATCATTATTACAATGATATTTTTTAACAAAACAGGCAAAGGACAGAATGATAACAAGAACCTCCAAAACCGTCAACCATGCGTAACCGGCAGTTTTTATCCTTCGGACTACCGGGAACTTACCAAGGAAATTGAAGAATACTTTAAGGAAGCCCTGCCTAAAGCAACCGAAAATGTGCTGGCCATCATAACGCCACATGCAGGTTATGTTTATTCGGGACTGGTGGCTGCTACCAGTTTCAACCAGATTGACCCTGAAAAAGAATATGAACATATTTTTGTCATCGGCTCGAGCCATCGCACTCATTTCGAAGGCGCATCCATTTATAGTAAGGGGAACTACGAAACTCCGCTGGGCACGGTGAAGGTTGATCTCGATCTTGCGAATAAGCTAATTGACGAAAACAAGGTTTTTACTTTCAACAAAGAAGCCCACTTGCAGGAGCACAGCCTGGAAGTGCAAATCCCATTTTTACAGGTAAAAATGAAACGGGATTTCAAAATCATTCCCATTGTGATGGGTACACAATCGATAAAAACCATTAACAAAGTTGCGAAAGCCCTGAAGCCCTATTTCAACGAGCGCAATCTTTTTATCATCAGCAGCGACTTTTCGCATTATCCAACCTACGATGATGCAGTGAGAGTTGATGAGGCTACGGCCAATGCCATTGCTTCTAATTCTCCTGGTGAATTTATGGAAGCCATAAGGAAGAATGATGAAGATAATATTTCTAACCTGGCAACCAGTATTTGTGGTTGGACTTCGGTTTTAACTTTGCTGGAGATGTCCAAAGATATGGCGGACATTGAAATACTTCCCCTGCAATACAAAAATTCCGGAGATGTATCATTTGGTGATAAAAGCCGGGTTGTTGGCTATTGGTCGATGGCGATAGCGCAGACAAAAAAAAGCGATGAAAGCGGGTTTGTATTAACAATAGCAGACAAAAAAAACCTGCTGTATATCGCTCGTGAAACCATTGAAGAATATATCACCACAGGCTTAATTTACAAAATTGATACTTCCGAATTTTCATCCACCCTTTTTACTCAAGCCGGCGCTTTTGTGAGCCTACATAAAGAAGGTGCTTTACGCGGATGTATCGGCAGCTTTACCCCTGAAAAGCCACTTTACCTTGTAGTCCAGGATATGGCGATTTCAGCAGCTACCAAAGACTACCGTTTTTCGAGGGTTAAAGAAAGTGAACTGAAAAAGATTGACATCGAAATTTCGGTATTGACACCCATGAAAAAAATTGATTCGGTTGATGAAATTGTTTTGGGAAAGCACGGAATTTATATAAAAAAAGGTATGAACCGCGGCACTTTCCTGCCGCAGGTTGCCACCAGCACCGGATGGGATTTAGATGAATTCCTCGGCCATTGCG
This sequence comes from uncultured Lentimicrobiaceae bacterium, assembly GCA_964490385.1. Taxonomy (GTDB): domain Bacteria; phylum Bacteroidota; class Bacteroidia; order Bacteroidales; family 4484-276; genus 4484-276. Next base: position 8,411 of record CAZBDF010000062.1, read on the forward strand.
CCCAGGACAAAGCCCGCATTGGCTGGGATGGATGGAGAGATGCAGAGATTTTTACCTACGAGGCTTTGGTATTTGATGAGGGAGAGTTTGAATAAAACGAGATGTGGATTTGTTGGGATTTAATATCCGCGCTTTTCAGCTTAAATCTTCGTCTAGAGAAATATAAGTTGTGGGTTTTAGAAAAAACTCAGACGCGGATTAAAGCGGGTTAAACGGATAAGAAATAGTATTACTTAAACGTTTCCATGACCGCCTTCGGCGGACGATGGAAAGTTTTGCCGGATAAAAAGGTTAACATCGCAAAAACCTTTCCATGGCCTCTTTCGTCCATACGGATTCCATTCAGTCATCGGACGATGGAAACGCTTCGCCGGATTGTCTTTCCAACGTCCGAAGGACTTGGAAACGTTATAATATTCAAAAGACAATTGAATTACCCTGAAAAAGTTTTGATCAGACAAACGAACAATTTTGCAAGCTTGCAACAAATTCTGAATTCGGTGGTTAATTTAGTTCACTCGAATCAATCATGAAACAGATATTACTTATAGCAACCATCGCATTTTATTTATTACTCCTACAATCGGGATGCAATAAGGATGATGGAATGGTTACCAAGGATTTAAACCAATTGAGTTATAATGTCCTCAACATCCCTGAAACTTCGGGCCTTTCGTATTACAAATTCGAAAATACCTTATTAACCGTTAGCGATCATAGTGACCGGGTTTACATTATTACTTTTGATGGAGAGGTGCTTGATTCACTGATTTACGAAGGGAAAAACTTAGAAGGCGTAGTTTGGGATGCACAGCATTCTCATATTTATGTTGTTGAAGAACATACCAACGAAGTGGTGCAATTGGATACTATTGGTAATGAATTGACCCGCTTTGCAATAGAACTGAATAATTCAGATCCCAAACATGGACTTGAAGGAATCTCCATCAATCCTCAAACCGGCCACCTGTTTGTGGTTTCCGAAAAAAGCCCATCCATCCTTTTCGAACTCAAAACTGATGGAGAAATCGTCAATCAGAATTACCTTGATTTTATGGAAGACTATTCTTCGGTATTTTACGAAGAAACGGAAGATAAGCTTTGGATTTTAAGTGACCAATCGAGTTTACTGGTTAAATGCGACCTTTCGGGAAATCCTCTTGAGTATTTCAACACAGGTGTAAAAGATGCCGAAGGCAATGTTATCGACAAAGCCACCTCAACTGCCCGAGTAGTTACTGATGCTTCAAATGCCTTGTTTACTTTTTCATTTTGACCCCCTCTAACTCCCCCTGAAGATAGGGGGAGGACTCCAACACACCAGCCGATTCATGACCACGATCAGAAAGAATCAATCTTGTACAATTTTCATTTGAGGATTGAAAACCCAGTAAAATTCCCCACCTTTGGAAGCAGTTAAAAGTTATTATTTACTTTCAGTCTCATATGCCAAAAATCCACTTCATCCTTGTTGAACCGGCAGTGCCCGAAAATGTAGGGGGTAGCGCACGTGCTATAAAAACCATGGGCTTTAATTCATTGAGATTGGTTAATCCTTGTGAATACAAGTCAGGCAAAGCCCAATGGCTGGCACATGCATCAACAGAGGTCCTGAACGATGCCAAAGTTTTTACATCGCTCAAAGATGCAATTGCTGATATGGATTTTGTGATTGGAAGTTCGGCCAAAGCCAGGTCCGCCAAAGGCGACCACCATCCCGCAGAAATAATTCCCAAACTTATTTCCGAAAAGCAAAACAGCATTTCGAATATTGCCATTGTTTTTGGCCGCGAAGAATCAGGGCTTACCAATGAAGAACTTCAGCTTTGCGATATTTCCACTTTTATTCCGATGCAAACCACGTACCCGTCGCTTAACTTGTCGCAGGCGGTGATGTTGTATGCATACCTGCTATCAAGGTTGAATGATACCCACCCTGATAAAAGTGATAGAGACAAGACATGCCTTGTCTCACCCCCTGAGCTGAAATTCGTTGCATTGAAAAAAGAAGTAGTTCATCTGCTTTCTGATACAAAAATCTCATCTAACCCAAATATTTACAACAGGATTTTCGAACGACTGGCTTTGCTGGGAGATAATGATATAAATCTGGTTTTATCCATTTTGGCCGCCTTGAGAGAAAAGGGGAAATAGGGTAGAAAATGATTTTCTATTAATTGCAGAGACAAGACATGCCTTGTTTCAACTGTAGAAAAATGTAAACCCGTTATGCATAAATAGTTAAACTATGGAATTACTCCCATCCGTCTAATTTAGAATGTATTTAAATTACCCCCCCCCTTAATAAAAATTTTACATTACACAACATTTTTTATATATATTTGCTATTCGATACTTGACCCCTAAATCAAAAAAGCATGACAGATTCAACATCGATTCCATTTTATTTTCATTAGAAACACTTTAAGCAGGGTATAAAAGAAGTACCCCCAAAGCTGAAAATTAAATACACACTGCAATGCAATATTTAGTAAACAAACAGAGGAGGTACAGCGGCAAAGATAAATAAAAACTAATAATGCCAGCATTTGAAGTAACAGCCATCTGGCTGAGTAGAATGCGGCAAGGGGAGGTTTCGCCAGAACCCCTCTCCTAAACCTTGCAGGAATTAATTAAGATATTAATGCCTGCACCAAAGATAACATGCTTTGGAAAGGTTTTGGGGCGGTACCGAAAAGCCTTACGAGTAGGTAATTTTAATACGAATAAAAATGAAAACTACAATTAAAGTTTTTTTTGTCTTTGTTGCACTTTTTTTCATTTCAAATTTAAATGAAATTCAGGCACAAGCTACTTTACGGATTACCAATCCGACAGGTTGCCCAGGATATGGTAATTGTGGAGCAGATCATCCGGTGAATGGACCATCTTTTCCTGCAACTTTTAGTGGGAATGGTATTATTAATGTGAATCTTGGATGGGCAAGTGCTTTTCCTCCCGGAGTGTATAATACATTTTTTTGGGCCCAGACAGCCACTGTTGAAGTTCCTAATGCAGCCTATGATGCTATGTATTGCTACGGCGAGAAAACTGTACCAATAGGCTATGGTGTTAATCTTGTATGTGAGCTTACATTAAGCCCGGTTTATATCTACGAGATTGAAGATCCAGAGTAACAGCAATATTAATAAATAAAAATAACCGGCGGCAAAACTGTGTCGCCGGTTACTAAAGAAAAACATCAACAAACAAGAAACCATATCATCATGAAAAATAAAATATTCATTTCTTTTACCCTGATATTCATGGGGACATTTACAGCACTCCACTGCCAGGACCTTAGCCCAACCTCAATCGACAGAAACCGGCTAAGCCCAAAACCGGCTTTTTCGTTGCAAGACTATAAACAAGATTGTGATTTGAGGTCGGACACCATTTGGCTTCCGCGGCGGCAGGACGTATATCTATGGGATGGGCATCAACTTGCGCATAGTTCAATGTATGAACTGCTAACATACAATAATCCTGATGAACTGAGCCGACTGCTTATTTTGGATTTTAATACTGATGATTCACTATTAATGCTCGATTACGAGTACGACGAACTATCGCGCCCGGTGAGCGAAACCTATTGGATATACGATGCCGCCAACGCGAAATGGCTTATTGATTACAAAGCAATTAAAACTTACGATGAGTTTAGCTGTGTTAACAGGATATTGATTCAAGCCTGGGACACCGAGAACCTTTACTGGCACGATTCCATTGCAGAGGTCAACGTTTATGTGGATACCAATGAAGCAATTGATTACTACGTTGAAGAATACATTAACAAGGAGTGGAAAAGGATATTTGGCTATCAATGGGTTTACTCATACACGCCTGAGGAATATGTTATTGGGCAATGCAATTACATGTTGAGCACTGCATCGGGGGAATACGAGTATGACGTGCGTGCAGATTTTGCGCTAAATGATGATGGTTCTTATAACGAATCGATATGGTACTTTTGGGATAAAGATGCTGAAGAGTGGGTTAACCTTCAGAAGTATAGCGATATGGAATGGATTGTACACAATAAGTACCCTAACAATTACAAAAATAAACCAGCCCATAGATTACTCATTTGGTGGACAGGCCATGAGTGGTTTGAATATTATAAAGATGATTGGGAATTCTTCGGACAGAAACAATTAGATGGAAATATGCATGGTTATTCGATGGATATCGAAAGCGGGCAGTGGTATCTGTCACATAATTTTACTGGCCGACATTATCCATATGATTTGAAGAGAAGGTACACCTATTATCTTAAGGATAGTATAAACATGGAGATGCAATTATTTTTTGATGATTCCTGCCGTTGGTATTTCCATAAAGGGGCTTTGGAAGAAATGTATAGGATTGCCTACGACACAACAATAGCTGATTGGCGACCCGCTGCCAGGTTGCTTTACAGCGATTTTGTTCCCTTTACTGATAACACATCAATTGATGACATTAAACTACAGGAAGAGAAACTTAAAATAATCCCAAACCCATCAAAAAACCAGGTAGAAATTATAAACAATATTCAGATATCTGAATTGTCACTTTATGATGGAAAAGGTGTTCGTGTTTTGCATTTAGTAAAACAGCAAGATATCCCAAAAATCCGAATAGACGTATCTAATATGCCCACAGGTATTTATATAGTTAAAGCGAGAACCGCAACAAATAAGATTATTACAGATAAGTTAATTGTAAGGTAGCTTATCTTTTTTATTGGAAAATGGCGGCTAATGAATCTGTGAAGACCAGCCTTGCCGGCAAGGCTGGTCAGCGCAATTTGTGGGTTTTTATGCAGAGACAAGGCATGCCTTGACTCAACTATAGGATATTAGAATAATCATGATTTAATTCTGATATTTTGAAGCACAACAGAAACCACGATTAACAATCCAGATACCACAACCAGCGACCAACCAATTCCATAGCCGTCGGCAACAAATCCAAATAAAAGTGCCAGGCCGGCAGTGATGATTGTTTTTAATAATGATTCAGCTGAAATCACTGAAGTCAGGATTTTTGTTTCCACATGATCAGCCACAAACCCGGTTAAAATCGGTTTGCGGATATTTTCGTTGAGGAAAATAATGACGAAAGCAATCAATGAAATAATCCACCACTGATTATTAAAAAAGATACCACTAAGCATCCCTGCAGCAAAACCAATCAGTAGGCTGGCTATCGCAATATTCCTTTTATGCCTGGAAGCAATGTTATGTGCATACATCGACGCCATCGAGGTGAGTAAATAAATACCAAAATACATCAGCCCGATGAACAAACCATTTTTCTTGTCTTGTTCAATGCTCATCAAAACAGGGATCAACAAAATAACATGCACCATTACTGGTTGAATGTAATCTTTAATTGCCCGAAGGTAGGCCGAATGCATGGCTGCCGATGTAATGATTTTAAGAACATGAACTCGTCTGATGGTGATAAAAAACTCCTTAAATGTTTCCCAAATACTTTGACCCCGACTGGAGTCTTTTGTTTTGCTGGGTTTATTTAATTGCTGTGGATAAGAAAAAATCAGGACAACATTCAGCAGGTAGGGAATGACAGAATAAAGAAAAACACTCTGGTATGATCCATCGAAAAAAACAATTAGCCCGGCAATAATGGATGAGATTGCTGAACCCTTTTGAGACCAGGAACGTGTATGGCCGTAATAGTTTATTTTCTGGTCCTGCCACTGGTTCATCTTCAAATAATCCATGATCATTCCTTTATGTGTGCCCGACCGGAAAGCATCGCCTAATCCATAAACAAGAAAAGCAAAAAGGAAAAGCCAGAAATCTTCCGAAAAATAGAAAATAATGAATGAAGTGATGTAAGCAAAAAATGATGCTATCAACGAACTTTTTCGTCCATAGGTATCGGCAATTATGCCGGATGGGACCTCCATGATGTTGATGAAAATTTCGCGTGACGCGTACAAAATTCCAATCTCCGAATAGCTCAAACCCTTCTCCACCAAAAACAAAATGAAAAACGCATCAAAAAAACGCAGGTTTTTCAAAAAGCCATAAGCACTGAATTTGTAGTACTGCAGGTTTTT
>CAZBDF010000063.1:0-14449 GCA_964490385.1 uncultured Lentimicrobiaceae bacterium
AAATCTGGTTGATAAAAATAGTTCAAATCCTGTTTGGTTCTAGCTCGTCCAGCTTAGGGTAAAAAGTAGCAGTAGGGGAAATAGGGCTTTAAGGGGAAAAAGGTATTTGGGATATGACTTCCGATATTTATTAGTACCAGGGCCGCCATCCCCTTCCTTCGTCAGGGGCTTGCATCCCTTCATACGATTGAATGAGGGAATGATTAAATGACTGAATGCTTGAATGCTTGAATATTTGAATATTTGAATGCGAGAATGAATGAACGAATACCGCAGTCACTGGTTCTTCCACTTTTCCGATTAACTTTTAACTTTAGTTCACTTTAGTCACTTTAGTTCACTCCCAACTTTAGCTCACTTTAGTCACTTTAGTTCACTCCCAACTCTAGTTCACTTTAGTTCACTCCAAACTTCTTATTTCGGATACTCAATCCTGATATGGTAGATATTCATCAGTTTGCGCTTGAGGAGCTTTTTGATTCTTGTGATATCGCGCAGGGTGATTTCGGAGTTGGCAAACTGCCCGGTATCCATCTGCTTGTTGATGATATTTTCCACCAGGTCGTTGATGGTTTGCTCGTCGATAACTTTTAAACTTCGCGATGCAGCTTCCACCGAATCAGCCATCATTACCACCGAAGTTTCCTTTGAGAATGGAATTGGCCCCGGATAAGTAAAACGTCGCGCATCAACGGTTTCATCAGGATTTTCCAATTGTTGCATGCGGTAGAAATAGCCCACTTTGCTGGTGCCGTGATGGGTGCGGATAAAATCGATGATCTGCTCGGGCAGTTTATGTTTTTTGGCTTTTTCAATACCATCAATCACATGGTTAATGATGACCCGCGCGCTTTCTTCGTACGACAATTCATCGTGCGGGTTCACCCCGGTAACCTGGTTTTCGATAAAATACATCGGCTGGTCCATTTTACCTATGTCATGATAAAGTGCGCCTGTTCGTGCCAGCAGTGCGTCACCTCCAATTTCATAAATCGACTCCTCGGCGAGGTTGGCCACCTGCAGCGAATGCTGGAAAGTACCCGGTGCCCGTTGCGACAGTTCCCGCAGTAGTTTACTGTTGGTATCCGAAAGCTCCATCATGGTAACATCGGTAACCATTCCAAAAATCTTTTCGAGGATATAAATCAAGGGATAAGCAAAAAGAATTAGCACTGCCGACCCGGCGAACATCGCATAATTTATCACCCTGATCTCTTCGAAACTACCCTCCTGGGTGAGGATAAGACCGGTGTAAATCGCAGAATAGGAGATGAAAACTACCACCGAAGTAAAAAAGAACTGCGCCCGCTTTTGCAGGTTGACAATACTAAAAATGGTGATAATCCCCGAAATGAGTTGCATAAAAACAAATTGAAAACTATTGGGCACCAAAAAACCAATTAGAATGATCGTTATGAGATAGACATAGAGGGCGAGCCGCGTATCGAAAAATACACGGATGAGCACCGGCGCCAGGCACAATGGAACAAGGTATATGTACTGTACATTAAATTTTAGGGCGAGGCTGGTAATAAAAACCATCAAGATAATAATAAGCAGAATGAGCAGTACCTTTTTATTTTCCTGCAAAACGTCTTTCCTAAAAAAGTACAGGAAGAAAACCAATACCGTTAAGGAAATCGAAACCAACAGAATCTGCCCCAGGAGAATTAAATAATAATGGGTTTGACCGCCAACCTTCGATTCGTATTCCCTGCGCAATGACTCAAGGATCTGGAACTTTGAAGTACTGATCACATCGCCTTTCGAAATGATCCTTTCACCTTCCTGTATCATTCCGTGGGTAAGCGAAATCTCATCAAGCAATTTGTTTTGCTCGGCCAGCGTAACCTTTTTGTTGAACAATACATTTTGAAGTATCGAATCTTCGAGTAATTGTTTCAGCAAATCACTGTCAACACCTTCTGACTTATCAAGCATGGCACTGATGGTTTCATAAGCCGAGCGCACATTGTAAATATCCTTAAGTTGCACCCTTTCAGCAATATTTTGGATGATCAAGGTGATTTTGAAATTGCCCGGCTTATCCTCAATTTCGGCAATTGGCTGGATAACACCTCGGGTTAGTATGGTATTGAGGATTTTTAACCCACGGTCGAGGCTGTATTTTCGCAAGGAATCGTTGATAGTGTCGCTGCTGAATTTTGCTTCCCACAGCATATCAAAATCACCTATGAAATCGAGTCGTTTTTGATCGTTGAGGTTCAGTTTAAAATCAAAAAATAATTCCCTGTTATCAGCGATGATCTTTTTTTCTGCAGCTATTTCCGATTGATCTTTAAGAATAGCAAAATCGAAGGGAGCGATAAGATCCTCGTGCAACCAGGGCCTTCCTTTAGTAAACTCATATTTAAATGTAGCTTCCTTCGGGAAAAACGAAACCAGTGCCACGAGGCTGATAATTAAAAGCACACCCTTGTAGATGTTGGAATAATTGTTTCGTAAATAGTTCCAGATTTTACTCATACTGTAATTTGCAATGGTTTGCGAAATTATAAATAATTTGTTTCAACAGAGTCTAACTGCAAGTTTATCACATTATTTGCAGAAAAAAGTTAAACAGAATAAGCGATCGATAGTTCAAAATAATAATCCAGTTGTCTTGGTGCCGCCATGATAAAACCCAACACCCCAATACACCCCATGTCCGCCAAAGCCACTGGCAGCCGAAACCTTGGTGAAGGTTGCTGGCGTAAGCGGAATACTCCAGCACTCCAATACTCCAGTCTTCCATCATCCCATCATTCCAGTTTTCCATCATTCCAGTTTTCCAGTTTTCCACCATTCCTTCATTCCATTTTCCAATAATTGCTTAACATTGTGGAAAAAACAAAATGGAACAATTTGGTTTTTGTGCGCTTGCGCTTGTCCCTGTCCGGGCTGAAGCCTCTGAAAAGTCGGAAATGGTGAACCAGCTTTTGTTTGGCGAAACCTACGAAGTAATTGATAGTTACAAGGGATGGAAGGTGGTCAGGGGAAGTTTAGACAGCTACGAAGGGTTTATTGACGAGAAACAATCTTTGAGCATTTCTAGTGAGGAGTATGAACGCTTGCAGACAGCCCAACGTATCTTCCCAAAAGAACTGGTATCAAGGCTTAGCGAAACCACTGCCAAAAACTATTTTAATATTTTGTTTGGAAGTTCCCTCCCCGGCTATGCTGACGGAGTTGTAAAGGTAGGTAATAAAAGGTTCCATTACGAGGGTGAATTTACCAGGCCAAACAAAGAGGCCAAACGTGGTGAATTGGTTTATACCGCCAAAAAATACCTGGGTTCGCCCTACTTATGGGGAGGCCGCTCACCATTTGGGATTGACTGCTCAGGACTGATGCAGGTGGTTTTTAATATTCATGGCATTTCGCTTCACCGCGATGCATCCTACCAGGCAAAGCAAGGAACAACACTCAATCTGGTTTCTGAAGCCCAACCCGGCGATCTTGCATTTTTTGATAACGAAGAAGAGCAGATCACGCATGTGGGCTTGTTTATCGAAGACGAAAAAATACTCCATGCATCCGGCCAGGTTAGGATTGACAGGATTGATCATCAGGGGATTTTTAATGAAGAGCTAAAAAAATACACACATAGGTTAAGGTTGGTGAAGCGGGTGGTTGAGGTGTAATGTATAGGCTCTAACATTTCAAAACTAACAACATGTTGTTAGTTTCATTAGATGTCAGGAATAGATCCCGCGAAGCGGATTTAATTTTTAAATTTGCACACCAGCAAGTTTTCAAATTAATTTAGTGCCTTATTTGTAAGATTGTTTTTGGTGAAATATTCTTTCTGTCTCAGTTCACATAAGAAAATCTCGAATATCCAATCCCGCACGTGCGGGATCGAAATGTAGGTAGATCTATTAGTGTATTTATAATATGTTTTGTTTCATTTTATATTTCCCTTAACATCAATAATATATCGGTGCGCTGCACTTTGACTAATCGACGGAATATTCTTTTATATAAATATTACCGGTGCGTTGTACCTATTAAGAATTCGGATATCATTTCCATGAAATTTCCATAACTTTGCCTAAGTTTTCATACAGAAAAAAAGACCAAACTGATGACTGATATCTTAATGCTTCACACGAAAAGACTAACCCTTCGTTCAATAAAACCGGAAGATGCACCGGCAGTTTTTAAATACCGTTCTAATGCCATCGCAAACCAATACCAGGGATGGATACCTAAAACTGTGGATGACGTTGATGATTTTATTGTAAATAAAACTTCGCCTGAACTTGATGTGCATGACACCTGGCACCAATTGGTTATTATCCTGAAGGAAAAAAATGAATTGATAGGAGATATTGGCCTTCACTTTCTGGATGAAGAAAGCAAACAGCTTGAAATTGGCTGTACCTTAAATAAAAATTACCATGGGAAAGGCTATGCCAAAGAGGCCTTGAAGGAAACCATCAATTTTCTTTTTATGGATTTAAACAAGCACCGTATTGTAACTTCAATCGATCCTCGAAACTTGCCATCGATAGCACTTGTGGAAAGATTGGGATTTAAGAAGGAGGCCCATTTCAAGGAGAGCATCCTTATCAATGGCGAATGGGTGGATGACGTGGTTTATGCGATGCTAAGGGATGACTGGAAAACCGGATGACAAATGGCAAATATTGTTTACGTACCTGGTTCTTCCAAAGAAAAACCCCTAACTTTGTGTGCACTTTAAAACAAAAAACATGACTGACTATTCAAAAATAATAACCATTGAACCTGGTAAAAGAGGTGGCAAACCATGTATCCGTGGTATGCGGATTACTGTTGGTGATATTCTGGGATGGCTTGCATCGGGCATGACTTTCGACGAAATCATTGAGGATTATGATGAATTAAAAGAAACTGATATTTATGCGGCCCTGAGTTTCGCAGCCGATCGTGAAAACAGGATATATCAGATTGCAGTATGAAACTCCTTTTCGATCAAAATATATCGTATCGGATCCTCAAATTACTTACAAACTTTCAATAATGACAATCAATTTGGAGTATTTGAGATTTTGTACCTGCAAAAACGTTAATTCCTCCTCAGCCCCCCCCCCTTCTTCTACCTCTACCCCGTTGAATTTGCTTTTCCCCAAAATACTATTTAAACCTACTCTAAATTTAGCGAATAAAACATCCACACATTCGTCCCGACTAAATTCTTTCTACTTTTACGCTACCAAAATATAGTTAACATGAAGAATTTGAAATCAGCAAACATAGTTGCAATGATTATGGGGCTGTTGAGCATTGCGTTTGGAATTTATACCTTAATGCAGGGTAAACCTTTCGGAGAATATTTTTTCAGTATTTTCATCGGTATTACTTTGTTTGGTGTGGCCTGGTATAACAATAAAGCTCTTAAGAATAAATAGGTGAAAGAATATAATAACGTTTTGACTGAAAGCATGTAGGTTTTTAAATGAAACAGGGTAAGTTATGCAAAAAATGAAGGTTTTTATTTCAAGTGTACAAAGAGAATTTGCTGAAGAACGCAAAGGTCTCTACCAACATTTGATTAACGATCCATTTTTAAGTCAGTATTTTGAACCTCTTATATTTGAAGAATTTCCGGCATCAATTCATGATGCTGATAAAATGTTTCTTGAAGGGGTTAAAAACACTGACATATACATTGTGTTAATAGGTAAAGATTACGGTAGCGAAAATGAACAAGGTATTTCAGCTACACAACTTGAGTTTAACCAGGCAATGGACAACCATACAGACACATTGGCTTTTATCAAAGATTATCCACCAAATGAGCTCCATCCAAAAGAAAAGCAGTTTTTGAATAAGGTTCAAAAACATGTTACCTATAAACGTTTTAATGAAACCCATGACCTTATCCAGGAGATAAACCGGGCTTTTGTTGCTTATTTGCAGCAAAAAAATCTTTTACTTACTACCGCTTTCGATGCCACCATAAACTCTTTTGCTACTCTCGCTGATATTGATGAACAAAAAATTGACGACTTTTTGGATATTGCTATTAAAAAGAGAAACTTTCCCCTACGGAAGGGGAGCTCAATTGAAAAAGTTTTAACTCATCTTAATTTGATAGATGAATCAAAAAAAATAATGAATAGCGCATTGCTGCTCTTTTCAAAGAACCCTCAAAAATTTTCCCCTTCTGCCATTGTTAAATGTGCACACTATCATGGTTTCCGGGTTGAAAAACCAATACCAAATCATCAAGTCATCAAGAATGATGTTTTTACACAGGCTGACGAAGCAGTTGACTTTGTACTCTCCAAAATCGGAGTATCAGTTGGTACAAGGGTGCAAAGCAATCAAGCTGAAATAAGCTATGAGATACCAAGGCCTGTTATAGTCGAAGCCATTGTAAATGCTGTTGCACATAGGGACTACAACAGCAATGGGAGTATTGAGATATGGCTGTTTCGTAACCGGATAGAAATACGAAACCCCGGCTGCTTACCAAAGGAATTAAGCATTGCCAAGTTGGAGCATGATCATAGCTCCTACCCTTTCAACCCAAAGCTCGCTGAAGTTCTATACCAATCTGGATACATTGAACGGTTTGGCACAGGAACTGGAGAAATATTCAGACTTACAAAAGATGCAGGATTGAGGAAACCTGAATTTGATCTTAATGAAGGATTTAAACTGACCATTTGGCGTCCCGAAATTACAAAAGATCAAGTTGACATACATGATAACATACATGATAGGATACATGACGACATGCATGACCCGTTGAAACTCATTTTTAATAAAACGGATGAACTCGCCCACAGGTTGGTATTGGTTATCCAGGGCGACATAAATAGAGCTCAACTTATGGAAAAGCTTAATTTAAAAAGCCGATCAAGCTTTGTTAAAAATTATCTTGAACCCGCAATATCCGCAGGCTTTATTGAAATGACAATCCCAGACAAACCTCAAAGTAAAAAACAACGATACATTCTTACAAAAAAGGGGACGAAACTTAAATTAAAACTTAGAAACGACTAACCAACAACTACAAAAAATGAAGCAAAAAGTTTTTATTCTACTATTGATGAGTGTTCTTTTGGTATCAATTACAAAAGCACAAACTGATCCTGTCGTATCAAAAATCATTGAAATCGGCAGTACAGACAATCAGACGATGGACCACCTTGATGTTTTATGCAACCGTTTCGGCGGCAGGCTTATTGGTTCGGATGCCTATGAAAATGCTGCCGAATGGGCAGCATCTAAGTTTCTGGAATGGGGAATGCAAGTTGAAATGGATGAAACCGGCGAGTTGCCTGTCGGCTTTAACCGTGGCCCCTGGTTTGGCAGGATGCTTTCTGACGAGGGCATGCACCTGCATTTTGCCACACCATCCTACACTTCGGGAACTAAAGGTGTGCAGCGCGGCCATGTTTTGATTGAACCTACAACCCAATCAGAATTCGATAGGATGAAAGGAAAACTGAAAGGGGCGTGGGTGTTGATTGGTGGAATGAATGAAGGATGGCCCATTGACATATCAGCTAAAGCCGATGGTATCCGCGATTCCATAAAAATTGAAAATATCAATATCAGGAAACAGAACCGGGAAATAAAGAACGAAAACCGCGAATTAAAAGAGAAAGGAAAACCCGAAAAAGAGTACATCGATATCATTGAAGATCCCGCACTTTTTTATCGTGAAATGGTGGATGCCGGAATCCTGGGAATTATACAATCTTCAAAAACGCCTATCCGTGTCATGTACGACCGAAAGAACATCATGAGCATGACTTTTGATTCCCTCCCAACAGTTCCTGATATTAAACTGGATGAACACCAATACGATATTATTTATCAGATGGCCAAAGAACGACGCTATTTCCAATTGGAATTTGACATCCGCAATCATTTTAAAATGGGCCCGATAAAATACCACAATGTAATTGGTATTATTCCGGGTACCGAATTCCCGGATGAATATGTAATCATGAGCGGCCACCTTGATGCCTATGATGTAGCCACCGGAGGTGTTGATGATGGTGCTGGCGTTACGCCAACAATGGAAGCAGCGCGATTAATTATGGAAGCAGGGGGCAAACCAAAACGGACAATTCTTGCCATACTATGGGCTGGTGAAGAGTTTGGCCTGTTGGGCTCGTCAAGCTGGATTGAAAGAAAAGAAGACAAACTGGACAAGATTTCAAACATGGTCAACCGCGATGGCGGGCCAACCGTTCCTACATATGTGAGTGTATCTTCAGCCATGATGGAAGACTTTGAAGGAATCGGCGAATCCATCAACAGCATCAACCCCGATTTTCCATTTGAAGTTAAAGAGCGCGAGCCCAGCGAAAAACCTAAAAAAGCCTGGGGCACCGACAGCGGCCCATTCGCCGTAAAAGGCATCCCAACTATTGGCTTCCGCAATACCGACCCCAAGGGTTATGATTTTAATTACCGCGAAATCTGGCACACCGAAAGGGACATGTACAATAAAAGCATTGCAGAATATCAAAATCATGCTTCCATTGCAACCGCCATTCTGGTGTATGGAATCGCCAATTTAGACCATATGCTTTCGCGTGACGGTTACTATATTGTGAAGGATGATGAATCGGAGAAGGGGAAAAAGAAGAAAGAAAAAAATTATTAGCTTTACGGATTAAAATCAGCATTTTAGAAAAATGACAACGGACGTACCCAAAGAAATAGGCCGGGTGGATGAATTAGGATCCGGAGTGCGCAACAGTTTTAAATACTGTGGGATTTATACTCCGGGAACCATTCCTACTTTTACCGATGATGATGTTTTTAGGACTATTATTCCAATTCAGAAAAAGTTGGACTTGAAAAAGAATCAATTTAAGTTTGCTGATAGTACCAGAAAAGTTATTGATCCAATTTCTATATTTAGAAAAAATTACGGAAGAATTACGGAAGAATTACGGAAGAAATGCGGAAGAAATCATGGCATGGATGAATGCAAAACCTCAAATAACTGCGGCTGAGATTGCATCAAAGATCAATAAAAGCCAAAGTACGATTGAAAAGCTTATAAAAAAACTACGAGAAAAAAAAATAATCGAAAGGATTGGATCAACTAAAGGGGGGTATTGGAAAGTTGTAATAAATAATATCCAAGGTCACAATTAACCCAGACTATGAGCCAGTATTCAGCATCAAGCCGGGAGGTCGAACTTTTTAAATCCATTTTTAAAGGAAGGGAGGATGTATTTGCAATGCATTGGCAGAGTGGCAATAAAAGTGGATACATGCCAGCCTATCAATACGATCCCTACATGTACCGTCTGCATAAAATGAAAGGTGGCACTTTCAAAAATTATAAGGATAAAACCTACCTGAGCCTGACCAACCAGCAAATTTCAAAACATTTAAACGGGGAGCAACTAATCGGTATTTACCCTTTGTTAAAAGACAATACTTCGTGGTTTATTGCTGCAGATTTTGATAAAGAAAAGTGGAAAGTAGAGTGCGAGACCTTTATTAAAGTTTGCCAGGCAAAAGGAATCCCCGCTTATCTGGAGCGATCCCGCTCAGGCAATGGAGGGCATGTGTGGATATTCTTCGATAAGCCATATCCTTCAGTAAAAAGTAGGAAGATATTTACAACCTTACTTGAACAATCCGGTATTATTTCCATCTTCGATAAAAACTCAAGTTTTGACAGGCTTTTTCCTAACCAGGACTTTCATTCCGGAAAAGGCCTGGGCAACTTGATTGCGCTCCCCTTGCACAAACCAGCCTGGTTAAAAGGAAACAGTTGCTTTGTTGATGGGCATTTAACTCCATACCCGGATCAATGGGCATTTTTATCATCAATTCAGAAAGTGAACACCAACCATCTTGATGAGATATTTGCTTCCTTTCAAGCTACACCTCCCCTAACTTCAACAGCATTAGGATCCAATCCGGGAAAACTATACATTATGTTGAGTTCTTCAATTCACATGAACCGGTCAGCAGTATCGCCAATATTGATCAATTTCCTGACAGAAGAGCTCAATTTTGCGAATTCTGATTATTTTATTAAAAAGAAAAGTGGTAGGAATACATGGGGAACTGAGCGGTATTTCAAATTTATTGAAGAAACTGAAGATGAGGTGGTTATTCCAAGAGGATTTATCGGTAAACTCCTACGCTTTTGTAAACAGGAGAATATTGATTTTGATTTTTTGGATGAAAGGAACAAACTTCCATCTGTTCAGTTTTCGACAAGTATAAACTTGCTATCACATCAGAACAAGGCTATTGAAGCTGCATCAAGAAAAGAGTTTGGCGTGATTACGGCACCTCCAGGTTCTGGAAAAACCGTGATTGGCTTAAAAATTATTGCAGACAAGCAGCAACCTGCATTGATTATTGTGCATCGCCAACAATTGATGGAACAATGGATTGAGCGGGTACAGACCTTTCTTGACATTCCAAAAAACGAAATTGGTTGCATTGGTCAAGGTAAAAAGAAGTTGGGTAAGCTTATTACAGTTGCGATGATACAGAGTTTGGGCAAGATATTTGAGAAACAAAAAACAGAAGGCTTGCACGAGCAATTCGGAACAATAATCGTTGATGAGTGCCACCACATACCTGCAAAAACTTTCAGGAATATAATTTCAAAACTCTCACCTTATTATCAATATGGATTAACTGCTACGCCTTTCCGTAAAGGTAATGACGACAAACTGATTTTTATTCATCTGGGCGAAATTATTTGTGAGATCAAACCACAAGAAATTGAGAAGTTCAAAAAAGCAAGGATAATAATTAGGAACACTAATTTGAATGTTCCGTTCAACCCAAAAACTGATCCTTTCGAAATATTATCCAAAGTATTAGTACATGATTCAGGCAGAAACAAACTTATATTGAATGATGTAAAAACTGAACTAAACAAAGGGAGAAAGGTAGTTATTATTACGGAGCGAAAGGAGCATATTGATGCATTATATCAACTCCTGAAGCAATCATTTGAAACGATTACACTAAGTGGTGAAGACTCTGAGAGTAGCCGCAAAACAAAATGGAAAAACCTTAACGAAGGAAACTATCAGGTTTTGATTACAACTGGTCAGTTTTTTGGTGAAGGTACTGATCTGCAAAATGCATCTTGCCTCTTTCTGGTTTATCCATTTTCGTTTAAAGGCAAGTTGATACAATATATTGGCAGGGTTCAACGATCAGAAATAACCCCCATAATTTACGATTATCATGATCATAAAATTGATTTTTTACACAGGATGTTTCTGAAAAGAAATACCTATTATCGAAACTTTGACAGACAGGCAACTTTATTTGATGACTTGGAGAGCATCGAAAGTAAATCAGAAAAGCTTTTTATAATTGACAAAAAAATAAGGGTTCCCATTTTAAATTTGGACTTCCTTTACGGAGCAATTGCTTTCAAATATAAAATTACTAATCAGCAAACTGAGTTGGAGTTTGAGATAGAAAATGATGATATCCGACCTGAATTTGATGTATTGAAACCCTATTTTGCGAAATTTCTGAAATCAAAAAATGTGGAAGTCAATATACATGCAGAATTTAAGGATGGTAAACTAATTGCTCAGATAGCAGATTCTGATGACCTCGACAAAATAAACAATGAGATTATTGAGGGCGTAAAATTCCGCTTTATCGAAAAGAGCATTCTTGGGAAATGCTACTTACCAGAAGATGATGAGAACCTCCTCGGATTAGGGCAAATACAAGGCGAACAAAATGGACAGTCCTTTTATAACACTGAGGAAGATTTATTGAATGACCTTTTAAAGAATCAAGATGTCAGACACTACCGGCAGATAAAATACCTTGCTTCAAAACATGACGCTTCGATTCTAAAATTACGCTTTGTTTTACATCCATTTTCATTCGTATTTCTACTCATAGGCAAAGAACAGTACCATATTATTTTAGAAACCTTGGACACCGAAGAAGCCACGTATATTTGGCATATTGAAAATAACAGATATTTACTTCAGCAAAACCTGGGCAGAATCAATGAAGACCTGAATAATATCAGAAACAATGGCCGTCAAAATTTCCTCGAAAACCAACCTAAAAATTTCAGCCGGATTCTTCATGACTATTCCGAGGAGCGGAAAGGTTTTATCATTTGGAAAGACCTGTTGGAAGAGAGGTTGATTTGAAAACCAGAATTTGTTTTGTACATTTGTTGCAAAAACAGATATGATGGATTTACAAACCAGAAAACTTAATGCTATTGGATTTCTGATTGGGCTTCAGGATGAAAAGACATTAGACAAAATTGAAACAGCTATTTTTGAAAGTAAAAATCAGCCAGGTTTGGATAAGGATTTGAAACCAATTGGCCGGGATGAATTAATAGATAGAGCCAAGCAGTCAAACCAAGATTATCTTGATGGAAAGTTTAAGACGCAAGAGCAACTGGAACTTGAATCTGAAAATTGGTAGAAAATATGAAAATTATTTGGTCAGATTTTGCATCACAAATGATTGAAGATATATACAAATACTATAAAAAAAGAGTGAGCATCACTTTAGCCAAAAAGATTAAAAGTGATATTTTCTTTACAACAAAACAACTAATAAGGCATCCCGAATCAGGTCAGGTTGAACCAACCTTAAAGCAACTCAACCAAGACCACAGATATTTAATTGAAGGCAACTACAAAATAATTTACAAAAAGGTTAATCAAGACATCCTAATCACTGATGTGTTTGATACGCGGCAAGATCCCGAAATGATTAATGTCACAACCAGAAAGTTTGACAGGTAGCTTTTATCAAAATTCACCCATCCCTGCCAGAAAATGAATCCACCGGGGACGGGATTTTAAGTAATTTCGCCACATGAAATTGCATCTGATAAAACCCATATCTCTTATCATTTTTGGTCTATCGATAATTCCAACTACTGCCCAATTTCAATACACACCCTTCGATGCATTTCGGGGAATGATAAAAAGATAACACCACTTACAATTTCATTTGAAGTTTCAATGATATAAAAATGATGATATGCCAGAAAACAAACCAGGATTAGAGTTTACAATTTCGGGAAAGAAAATAAAGGCGGATCGCCCAGAGCCTATCCTTCCGGATATTGAGGTATTTCCATACAAACGACGGATGGACCCGAAGGAGGCCATTGACATGCTTGTGGATGGACATTATGTTTTAATCGTCGATTTTTACAGCAGTGGCCTAAAGGTATTGAATGCGTTAAAGAATCAAATGAAAAACAAGTACCCGGGGCAATCATTCCAGGCACAACGCGATTACCGTTCAGCATTTCGTGAACTGTCGCACCGGCTGTTATTGTTCGTAAACAACAATAAATTAGCAGTAAGAAAAGCACCTCAAATTGGCTGGTTAAAAATACTTTACCCCGATATAAATGAATTTTTATTGCCATTCCCCCAGGTCCAGGGATTAAACAGTTCGTGGCAATGGTACGAAAACGGGATTTCTATTCCGGGTTTGCACAAGAAAATACATCCCTTTTTCGGAGTTTATTTCCCCACACGTTTTGAGCACTTGAAACTTTTCGATGAGTGGCTGAAACAATATCAGGGAGAAAAGGCATCGGCCATGGATATTGGGATTGGCTGTGGTGTACTCTCTTTTCTACTCCTGAAACATGGTTTTGAAAACGCTTGCGGTACGGATATTAACCCGAATGCAATTATAGGGGTACAACAACATCTGCAATACAGTAAGCCAGCCTTGAACATTGATTTATCTCATGGTGATTTATTTGCCGGATGCAATGGAAAAACGGAACTCATTGTCTTTAACCCACCCTGGCTTCCTGTGCCTCAAAATATAGAAGGACTGGATAAAGCCATCTATTATAATGAAACATTGTTCCCTCACTTTTTTGCTGAAGCCACCAAACACCTGAAACCAGGAGGTAGGGTTGTTCTCATGTTCTCCAATCTTGCACAAATAACTTCAGTAAGCGAGGCACATCCTATCGAAGCAGAATTAGCTAATGGAGGACGGTTTGAAAAGGAAATACTTATTCAAAGCAAGGTAAACCCGGCCTCCAAAAACACCCGAAGAAACCAAACCTGGCGCGGAGATGAAGTGGTGGAGTTGTGGGTTTTGAAAAAAATTAATGGTTAATCCATATGGACACACTCAGGTTGTTCATACGAATTCCTTTCAGTCATTGGCAAGAAATTATTAATGATTGAAGATTAACGATTTTTGATTTAAGATGTACAAAAATGAATGTTTTATTGACATTTCCGCCCATAATATTGGGATTGACTATACCTCGTAGAGGTTTCATAATTGTAACAAAATGTAATAGCTTGTCAAAAAAATCCTCGTAGAGCCAGCCTTGCCGGTAGGCAGGGATTCATAAATCTGAGACAGAGCATGATTGGTTTGAAACTTGTCGAACATCTCCTCGCAACAGTGCTAACCTAAATAATTCATAAAAATTGACAATAAACACATCCATAGCCCCGTCCTT